>JBBQST010000244.1:0-7113 GCA_038213625.1 Thermoflexales bacterium | reverse complement strand
ATTTGGAATCCATACCCAGCGATTCTTTAAAGGCGGCATCAATTGCTTCCAGCGCCTCGGCATACTGTTCGCCTTCCGCCAGCCGCTTGATGCCCAGCAAAAACTCGCCGAACTGCTCGATCATGCGTTTGAGGTAATCGGATGAATAGGGCATGGAACTCCATTGGGTGGCTGGTTGTTAGTGGTTGGTTATTAGTGGCTGGTTGCTGGTATGAATTCCTAACTCATAACCACTAGCAACCAGCCACCAGCAACCAACAACCAATCACCAGCAACTAATTACTCAGCTGATGCACTTCGTTCACGGCTTCCAAAATCTGGCTGATGTCGGTTTCTCGACTGCTGGCCGGTCCCAGTGGATCGGTGACAGGGCGGCCCTGCAACAGCCGCAATGTGTTTAGCACGCCGTAACTCAGCGCGCTCAAATCGTAACCGCCTTCCATGATCACGACCATTTTGCCGGCGCAAAACTCATCGCTCAGGTCGCACAGCCCGCGCACGGTGTTGGCGAATCCCTCCAGCGAGACCTTTAACTGCGCCAGTGGATCGCGCCAGTGGGCATCGAAGCCGGCGGACACCAGCAATAACTCCGGTTTGTAGCGCCGCGCCGCCGGCACCACCACTTCATTCAAAACCCGCGCAAATGCCACATCGCCTGCGCCTGGGAACAGCGGCACGTTGATCGTGGAACCTGCACCCGCGCCACTGCCAATCTCGTCGATATAGCCCGAGCCCGGATACAGCGGCATTTGATGCGAGCTCATAAATAGTGCGCGTGGATCGTCGTAGAAAATGGCCTGGGTGCCATTGCCATGGTGCACATCAAAGTCCACGATCATCACCCGTTCCAAAGGCTTAATGGCCGCACCCATGCCACGTTGAAACGCATCAGGCGTTAACGCGGTCTTGGCCGCAAAGGCCATGTTGTTGAACAGGCAGAAGCCCTCGCCATGATCGGCAAACGCGTGATGACCCGGCGGCCGCACCAGAGCCAATGCACGTTGCACATCGCCACGCAACACGGCCTGGGTCGCGGCAATTCCAGCACCTGCGGCCAGTGCGGCTGCATCGAAGCTGGCATCGTTTAGATACGTGTCTGGCCCCAGCATGCCGCCGCCAAAGCCCGCAATCGTCATCACCTGGGCGATGTAGTCGTGCTGGTGCACCTGTTGCAACTCTGGCTCGGTGGCCGCGGCAAAAGACAGATTCGTCACCTCATCCAGCGCGTGCTCTTTGTGCAACAGGTTCATCACCGCGCGCAACCGGTCGGCACTTTCGGGATGGCCTGAATGGGTATGCTCCAGAAAAAGCGGGTCGTACAGCGTTCCAACAGTATTCATTCTGCAAATTCCAACTCGGGCTGCACGTCCAGAATGGGCCGCTCGGCCGGGGGGAAATATTCAATCACGATGTCCTCAAATAAGGTGGGTTGAAACACCCGCACCTCATAGCGCTTGAGCAGTTCCAACAGCGCCAGCAACGTCACCACCACTTCGACACGCGTGTCCACGCCTTCCAGCACATCGGCAAAGTTCACCCGTGGCCGGGCTAACACGGCATCGGTAATGCGATCCATGCATTCGTGCACGGTAAAGGTCATTCGGCGCACCAGCGTGTGCGAGTCGGGCAATGGCATCCATTTGGCAATCACCTTCTGCATGGCCTGGGCCAGCCGTTCCAGCGTCACGTTGTCCAGCGGCAGCGTCTTGCCCTGCGGCCGGGCGATGGTCGGCGGTTCGGACGGAAAGCTGCGCAGGCCGGCGTCCTGACGCGCCTTCAACGCGCGCGCCGCCACCTTGTAGATCTGGTAGGCCTTGAGCTGGCTGATCAGATCATCGACCTCCTCCTGCTCATCCGGTGTCGTCGGTGTGGCCGGTAACAAAGCGCGGCTTTTGATGAGGATGAGTTTGGCCGCGACCGAAATGAAATTGGAAATCGTGCGCGCATCCCGCTGCGGCATCTGGATCATATACGTCACAAACTGATCGGCCACCTGCGCCAGCGACACCTCAGTGATCTCCAGCTCGTGCTCTTCAATCAGCCGCAACAGCACGTCCAGCGGCCCCTCATAGTTGGCCAGCTTCAATTGAAAGTTAGACTCGCGCGCCGCCTTCTCCAACAGCGTGCGTGGCGCGGGTAAGGCGCCGGGGGGAATGGGGATGGGGGAATGGGATGACTCGATATCACTGTCAGTCGCGGCCTTTTCATCCACACTTTCGTTCGACTCGGTTTCCATATTCATTACGCTTCCCCCATTACTGACTACTAGCTACTGGCTACTTCCGACTAACAACTAACCACTAACCACTAATAACTTCCCCGCCCTACTCATTCGGCAACAACACCCAGTATTCAAACCCATTCATGCGAATCATCCGGGCCCAATAATAATTCTCGACCAGCGCCGTTTTCACATCTTTGGGGTAGAACTGGGCGCGAAACACCACGGCCCCAAATTCCTTGGCCCGAATCATCCGGATCATCTCGCGCGTGTCCAACATGCCGTTCTTGGACAGGTTGAGTAATTGGGTGGGATTCGTGACCACATCCTTGCCCGCCCACAACGTCAGCATGGCCTCCTCGCTCCACACCGGCCCTTTTACATTCGCCAGCATGTTGACGAGATCCCAGCCATTCGCAATATCAGCCGGGTCCACAAAATGGCCGAGCTGGGTATAGCCAATCGTGTCGTAATACGGATACGGTGGATACACAGACTTCTCGCCGGCCACCCCCAACACCTGCGCAATCGGGCCGAAGAAACGTCCCGTCACCGGTAGATGGATATTGGATTTGGCCTGGATGAGCATGACTGACATGAAAAGAAAAGAGACGACGGATGGCAGACGACGGACGACCGTGCTTGCCGTCGTCCGTCGTTCGTCGTCCGTCGTCTTGCGAAGCAATCTGGCAAACAACCCCGCCGTGCACACGCACGAGGCCGCGATGGCGGCGATGAGATAGCTCGGCCCAGCGCCCCATTTGCCCGTCAACATGCCCAATGCACTACCGGCCAGGAAATACAGCGACCAGATGGTGATGGGCTGAAGCGAGCGCGCGCGAATGGCCGCGACGATGTCCCAAATCACGTAGACCACGCTGCACACGATGAGTGCGCCTTGCAGGCTGAACCACTGGTAATACGTGCGCCAGGTCACTTCGATGTCGTAGTCGTTGACATTGGCCGCCACCACATTCAGCCAGAATTGTCCCTGGGTGGCCGCCTGCATCACCAGCACAAACACACCCGCAAACGCCGCGCACGCGACCAGCGCAATCGCAAACCACTTCGGCCGGCGCAACAACAAAAATAGAAATCCAGCCGCCAGTGCGTCGATAGCCTGGAGCTTGGTGAACCCCGCCGTCATCAGCAGAGCAATGCCAAAGCCCGCCCACACCCATTGCCGATTGGGCTGCACGCCAGCCGCAAACGCGCGGTCGAGGCAGTAGATGCCGGCCATGGCAAACATCACCATCGGCAGATGCGCACGCGCCAATGGCGCCACATGGTAGACATAGTTGGCGGCGAAAAATGCCAGGCTCACGATGAGCGGAATCAACCACGCCAGTGATCGAATGGGCGCTGACACGTCCAAGGCGTGCCGCTTCCACAGTGCCCGCGCGGCCACACACACCAGCGCACCGACGACGAGCGAACAGGCAAAGGCCAGCACACGTCCGACATAGAGCTTGGGCCCAAATAGCCAGATCAACGGCACCAACAGGGTGCGAAAGACCGGTGGATAGTTGCTGGAGTAGAACGGGAAGACGCCGTTATCGAGGTAAAAATTCTGCCCACGTGCCAGCCGGATGGCATCGTAGAGTTCAAAGCCCTCACCCTGGTCGTAGTCAAAGGGAAACTTGAACAGGTTCCAGGCGTAGGCGAAATACACCGTCAGGAACAACGCAAACACGCCCAGGGTCAACAGCAACGGCAATACGGTCAGCACAGTCTGAAGTCTGAGCGCCGTCGCGCGCGGGGCCGGCTGCACAGCCGGCGGCGTGGCGTCAATGGACTGCATGAAAACCTACAACAGCAAATTTCACCCCAACATTATCGCAGCCTCGCCGTTAGGCAAACAACTGCGCCAACCCTTCCCCAAACGGCGCGCGCACAATCCCTTTCTCGGTAATAAACGCGGTCACATATTTGTGCGGCGTCACATCAAAGGCCGGGTTGTACACGTTCACGCCCTCCGGCACCGTGCGCCGGCCAAACCCGTGGGTCACCTCCTCTGGTTTGCGCTCTTCGATCGGGATCAGGTCGCCCGATGCCAATGACATGTCGATGGACGAGGTCGGCGCGGCCACGTAGAACGGCACCCCAAATTCCCTGGCCAGAATCGCCACGCCCAGGGTGCCAATCTTGTTCGCAAAATCGCCATTGGCTGCCACCCGGTCCGTGCCCACAATCACGCCGTTGACCTTCGATTGAGACATGACCGTGGCCGCCATGTTGTCGGTGATCACGGTCACTGGCACGCCCACCTGCTGCAATTCCCACGCGGTCAACCGCGCGCCCTGCAACAGCGGCCGTGTTTCATCGGCGAACACATGCACCCGCTTGCCCAGCGCTGTCGCCACGTAAATAGGGGCCGTGGCCGTGCCCCACTGGGCTGTGGCCAGGCCACCCGCATTGCAATGAGTCAGCCATGAATCGCCGTCGTGGATGAGCGCGGCGCCATGCTCGCCGATGGCTTTGCACACGGCGTTGTCCTCTTCGACCATGGCAATCGCCTCATCCAACATCAGTTTCTTAAGCGCCGGCACCGCCAGATCGGCATGAACCTGCACCAGCTTTTGGATGCGCGCCGTGGCCCAGAACAGATTCACCGCCGTGGGCCGCGAGGTGTTGAGATAGGCCGCGGCTTCATCCACGGCGTGCTTGAAAGCGGCAAAATCGGCACCAGCGTGTTGGCGCACGGCCAGCACCATGCCCATGGCCGCGGCGATGCCGATGGCTGGCGCGCCGCGCACCCGCAACATCTTGATCGCCTCCCACATCGTCTCCACGTCGGCAATGGCGATGTAGGAAAGTTCGTTGGGCAACAGGGTCTGGTCGATCAGCCGCGCCACTTGCGCATCCGCGGCCCATTCAATTGTTTTTACTGGAATCATGTTTATCGTTTTTCAAAGTGCGACGTGTTTCGCAACGCATCCATCCAAGAACAGCATCAGGCGCTCTCAGTCAACAGGAAAGCTCGTGATATCGGCCCAGCCATAAATCTGATCGGTCAATGTCGTGCCATATTCTTCCACGTCACGCGTTCCAACCAGCACACCCCCCAAACCGGCGTAAAAGCGATTGGCTGACGTGTTGGCCGGCAACGAGGCAATGGTCAGCGATGTCATGCCAGCCTGCGCCAGATCGTGCACCGCCGCTTGCAACAGCCGCCGGCCCACACCACGCCGTTGAGAATCGCCGCGCACATATAACGCATAGATGTCGCCACAATTCGGCCACGGCATGGCATCCCCAGGGCCGCCCATGACCACGCCGACAACTTCGTCGGCCACAGCCACATAGATACAGGTCTGTGGCAAGTCGCCGCGCGCAATCGTGCGCAGGGTGCGCGCCCAATTGTTTGCCGAGACTTCGGGCGTCCACTCGCGTTGCCGCTGGAGCCAGACCGACTCTGGAACCTGGCCTTTATGCGCGGTCAAATAGGTGTCTACCATCACCCGGCCCATGGCCGGCGCATCGGCTTCAGTTGCAATTCTATAAATCATAGGGGTTGATGCTCAGTCACGCTCATTGACGCTGGGCCGTCCCAAAAGCACTTGGCACTTGTATGATGGGTGCTGATGATTGTCCATGATTGTCAATCATTCACAGTGATTGACAAGGTTGATCCATTGTTCACCCAATTCAACGCACATCATCAAGGATTCTGATAGCGACTATGAAAGCCATCCGCCTGCACGATGTTCACGATTTGCGCGTCCACACAGAAGCCACACCCATACCCGAAGGGCGATTCAACACATTGCTCAAGATCAGCTCCATCGGCATTTGCGGCTCCGATTTGCACTGGTTCGATGAGGCCGGCATTGGCGATGCCAAACTCAAACGGCCGCTGGTTCTGGGCCATGAGTTCGCGGCCGTGGTGGAAAGCGGCCCGCTCAAGGGCAAACGCGTGGCCATCGATCCGGCCATCCCCTGCGGCCTTTGTGAGATGTGTCTGGCCGGCCATTCCAACCTGTGCGAACACACCATCTTCAGCGGCCACGGCACACAGGATGGGGCCTTCCGCGAATACATGGCCTGGCCCGAAGAAAATCTGCACACCCTGCCCGACAGCGTCAGCGACGATGAGGGTGCGCTGCTGGAACCGCTCGGCGTTGCCATCCACGCCGTCGATCTGGCTCACCTTAAAACCGGCATGAGCGTGGGCGTATTCGGGGCCGGCAGCATCGGCCTGCTCACCCTGCAAGTGGCGCGCGCGTCCGGGGCCACCGATATCTATGTCACCGACCGCCGCCAGCACCGGCTGGACGCGGCCGAGGAATTCGGCGCGCACCACACCTATGTCGCCAACGATGACAGGACCGAGAGCCAGGCGATTTTGGCCGATACGAACAAACGCGGTGTCGATGTCGCCATCGAGTGCGCCGGGGACAATGCCGCGGTTGAGAGCGCCTTTGCCGCGGTCAAACCCGGCGGCACCGTCGTGCTGGTCGGCATTCCCTCCGACGACCGCACCGCCTTCACCGCCTCCGTGGCGCGCCGCAAAGGCCTGACCATCAAGATGTCGCGGCGCATGAAGCGGGTCTACCCGCGTGCCATCGCGCTGGTGCAACGCGGCCTGGTCAACGTCAGCGCGCTCGTCTCACAACGTTTCAACCTGGCCGACACCCAGCAAGCCTTCGAAGCCGCCGAGCGCCGCGAAGGCCTGAAGATCGTTGTTGAGGCTTCGTGATACTCGTCGTCTTAGTAGTGGCGGGTCTGAGACCCGCCCATAGGCACGAAATTAAAGAATAATGCGTGCGAGAACCCAGCAAAACGCTTTAATTGAGTGCGGCCTCAGAGACCCCCGACCCCTATAGGGGAGTCGCTGATGACGTGTTCGACTCCCCTTTTGGGGTCGGGGGTCCTTTGACGAAGCTCTAGAT
>JBBQST010000243.1:0-7127 GCA_038213625.1 Thermoflexales bacterium | reverse complement strand
CCGCCTCTTCTCTTACCGCAGCAATCGCTCCGGCAAATACGTCGCGTGCGCGGCGGCCATGTCGTCATAGATCGCCTCGGCTTTGTGCAGCGAGAACACCAGCGGGTTGCTGGCCAGGGCACGCACGGCATCCATGCGGGTGCCGTCCCAGGCGGCCTTGCCGGCCAGTGCCTGATACTCGCCCAACATCTTGACCAGCCCACGCACATGCGCCGGCAGTTGCACCTGGGGCAATCGGTTGATGCCGTTTTTGTCGATGCGCGCAAACACCTCGACCACCAGATCATCGGGGAAGTCGGCCAGCGCGCCCTGGTTGGGCACATTCACCGGCAGCACATCGCCGCGATCATTGAAGATCGCGTCCATGCAATCTAGCGCCAACTCCAACTCGTGAATGCCGCCGCGCGAGCGTTTGGGGTCGAGCACCGGCGCATCGCTCTCAGCCTGCTCTCGATAATGCGTCCAGTAATCGGGCACATTGGCCAGAATATCCTCGGCCCGCGTGGTCGGCTTGGCTTGCAGTTCGGCCAGCACCTCGTCCTTGAAATAGTAATACTTGAAGTACGACGATGGCACCGAATCCATCGCCACCGCCAATTCCAACAACCGCACATCCGTCGGCGTGCTGGCCGGGTCGGCTTGCTTGCGCGCCAGTGCATCGTTCAATAGCGGCATCACAGCCTGGCCGTCGTAGTTCTGGTCGATGGACCAGCAGCCATGATTCAGCCCCACCATCGTCCCCTTGAGCTTGTTCTCGTCGAGGCCGGCGGCGTGCGCGACCTCTTTCAAAAATACATACGGCCCCTCACACAACGAGATGGTCTTGATCGGCGAGTGATGGGTGATCGCTTCGGACACCAGGTTAATCGGATTGGTGTAGTTGAACAGGATCGCGTCCGGGCACACGGCCTCCATATCCGCGACAATGCCCTTCATGCTGTTGATCGAGCGCAGGGCCATGAAGAAGCCGCCCGGCCCCTGTGTCTCCTGGCCGATGACGCCGTGTTTGAGCGGGATGCGCTCGTCGTTCACCCGCGCCTCGAAGCCGCCGGGGCGAAAGCTGGTCAGCACGGCATCGCAATCGCGCAGCCCCTCGCGCCGATCTGTGGTCGTGCGCACGGTGATGTCGAGGCCGCGCGCCTTGATCATCTTGTCGGACAAGGTCTTGACCAGCGCCAGA
Organism: Thermoflexales bacterium; assembly: GCA_038213625.1. Lineage (GTDB taxonomy): Bacteria > Chloroflexota > Anaerolineae > J036 > Brachytrichaceae > JANMVQ01. The sequence continues at coordinate 5,947 of JBBQST010000243.1, read as the reverse complement.
CGCGCTTCCGTGCCCGGCAAATCAATCAACACCACTTCCGAGCCGTCGAAGTTTTTACCCTGATCGATCAACGACGCCATCGTGCCAGGGCCGCGGGTGCTGCCGCCGCCGATGTAGGCCAATTTAATTCTTGCCATGATTTTTGTCTTGTGTTTGTTTTCGGCTAACTGCCTATTGTGACGCACCAAGTTGGGTATACAACCACTTCAGATTGAATTTGCAGTCCTCACGCGGATCGAACCGATACGCCACATGTTCTATCGAGATGCCGCCGGTATAGCCAACCTCGTGCAATGCCTGCATGACCTGGTTCATCGGCACCAGCCCGGTATCAAAGCGCGCGGCCTCTGAGTTTGTGCGTGAGACACAATTGCGCAGATGCACCTGCAACATGCGCGGCCCCAATAATTGGATGGCCGCCACGGCATCGCCGCCATTCTCATCAAATGAGGCTGTGTCAATGACCGCGCCCAGCACATCCTCATCGCCCGTGCCAAGCACGTTGTGAACACCCTCGGCTGTCAACCCTTCGTTTTCAAGGCCCAACTTCAAAGCATATTTGCGCAATAGGGTCAGTGTATCGGCGCGGTTCTCCAACAAACAGCGAGTGGTTCCGGCCAGCAACGGCACCTGCAACCCCAGCACCAACTGACAAGCCGCTTCGAACTGTTCGAGGGTGTCGCCAAAGTAGCCGGCCAGACTCACCACGCGCAACTTTCGCCGTGCCACAGCCTCGCGCGCAATCATCATGTGCTCGAGCGTGGCCCAATGCGGGTTCAAGTGACCCGTCCACAGATCAATATTTTCAAATCCCAACGCCACGATTTCGTCCAGCAGTGCGCCAAATCTCCCGGCATAGCTGCTGATGGGTTGGAAGTAGGCATTGGCAGCCCGGTCGCCATCGCTCCAGCCCGCCGCCCGGTAGTTCACCTGACGCGACACAAAGCTGGATGTGTTTAATGAAATTGCAATCATGATCGTGCGGTGAGCGTGAGCCGTTCAGAAACGCGTGGTCAAGGTTTGGGCCTGCCCAGTCTCGGCCGCCAGATGGGCCTTCTCGATGAGCTCGACAATATGCCGCGCCTGCTCGCCGCCGGCCCGCGGCGCGCGATCCTCCAGAATGGCGTCGGCCAGTTCCATGATGTCGCAATACAAATGGGCTTCTTCCAGCTCCAGGTGCTTGCCGGTCAGATAGGGTTGCGCCGTCAAGGGTTCGGCAAAGGTGCGGTGTCCCACGCTCTGGCCAAACGTGCCCCACCCGCCACCACCCCGCACCTCGAAAGACAGTGGGTAGCCCGTGCCGCCGTCCACATCCGTCACCGTGAGGGTGCCGTGGGTGCCGAAGAGTTCCATCGCCCCCCACGCAAACTTCTGGCTGCCGGAGCAATCGGCCCCAATTGCTGTCACCAACGCCCCCGATTCAAACTCCATTAAGACTAAGTTGTTGTCCGGCACCTCGATCGAAATTTTCTCATCGCGCCAGGTGCGTTCGGGCATCAGTTTGTTGGCAAACGCGGTCACCCGCCGCACCGGCCCCAACACGCTGGTCGCCAGTTGCAGCGAATAGATCGTGACATCGGGCAATGGGCCGGCACCCTTGCGGTAGTACCACATTGGGTTGATCGTGGACAGCGCGCCCTCGCCGCTGCGAATGCCCTCGAACTCGTGGCCGAAACCAATGGCGTAGGTGTGGCCGGCCGCCACCTTGCCCAACATCCCGCTCTGCACCAGCTCGCGCATTTGCAGGGTGATGGGAAACAGGTCGAACCCCGGCGCAGCCACCAGCTTGATGCCGGCCTGATCACGCGCCGCCAGCAACGCATCGGCCTCGGCCAGCGTCACTGTCATCGACTTTTGCACATACACGTGCTTGCCAGCCGCAATCGCCGTCATGGCATTGGCAAAGTGCAAGGGGATCGGTGTCGTGATGAGCACCATGTCCAGGTCAGCACCCGCCAGCATCGCCTCCAGGCTGTTGAACCAGGCCGGCACGCCGAACTTCTCTGCCGACTGCTGCGCGCGCTCGGGCACCACATCGGCCACAGCCACCAGCCTGACCTTCTCCTGCGCATCGGGTTGGCTCAGATGCGGCAACACGCCGCGCAAGGCCACACTGCCGCAACCGATCAATCCTGCTTTTAATATTTTTGACATGATGATTATTTGTCGTATAGATGTTGTGAGACGTTCCGCCGAAACGTCTTTCTACAAGTTCATGTTCATGGTTTGGCCTTGCGCGGCTGCAATGCCAGCCATCTCGATGATCTCGACCACGTGGGTGGCATGTTCAATGCTCAACACCGGTGACGTATGGTTTTGCAGACAGTTCACCAGATGCTCGACGCCGAGGATGTGGTCTGGCCCGGCCACACGCGCGTGAGGCACTTCAATATCACGCCACTCCCACTTCGGGGAGGTTTGCAGCAGGTGAATCGGGGCCGCGCCATCAATCAGGTTCAACGCGATGCTGCCCTTCAGTCCAAATAATTCCAACTGCGCGGCCTTGGTGTCTTGCACACTGTTGTTAGCCTCGACCGTGCTAATCGTGCCCTGGCCGTGATCGAGCAGCATGAGCCAGGTATCGGCTTCCTCCACCGGCACCGTCTTGCCCACAAACGGCCCATCACCAACCACAAAGCTGGATTGAGCCCGCGCATTCATGGCCGTTACGCGTTGAGCTGGCCCCAAAATGCCGGTGAGCGCGTGCAGCGGATACACGCCCATATCGCGCTGAGGACCGCCGCCCGTTGCAAAAAAAGCGCTGGGATCGGAGGCGAAGCCCGCCCACGGCGGCACCCCCCCATACCCCAGGCCGCGTGCGCTATGCACCTCACCAATGGCACCCTCATCAACAAGTTTTTTGGCCAGGAGAATCTGCGGCCATACCATGATGCACGGCGCGCACACGAGGGTCAGGTTACGCTGTTTCGCCTCGTCGGCCAGATGCCGTGCCTGTTGAGCCGTGCTGGTCGCGGTCTTCTCGGTGTACACGTGTTTGCCGGCTTGCAGACAGGCCAGATTCGTCTCGTAGTGCATCTGCATGGGCGTCAGATTCACCACGGCGTCGGCCTCAGTTTCAGCCAGCATCGTCTGGTAATCGGTGTAGACATGGCGAATGCCGTAGCGCTCGGCTGTCAATTTTGCCCGCGCCTCACCCCGGCCGCACACCGCCACAATCTCGGCCCATTCCGCAATGCGGTGAAATTCCGGCAAATAATCTCGATGCGCCACATCGCCGCAACCCAACAAAGCCAGTTTGATTTTGGTCGTCATTTTTTATATCAGCGATGCCAGATACCATCGGGCTAGTGGTCTAGACCAATTGAATAGATTTATAGAGGTACAGGCCCACATTGTCAAACTAACCAGGACTTACGCGGCAACGAAACTCAGACCCTTCGGGTGGCGCATTTACGCACAAATTAGCCCAGATTCGAAGTGCGCCACCCGAAGGGTCTTGCGCTCACGTTGGCCATTCGCGTTAGTCCTATAACTTCAAATCAAAACACCTGCACTCAAACGATGCGAAATCCACAACCGCCAAGCGGCAACCACTTGCAACTCCACTCGCGCCATGAGGAGCCAAAGGATTGCCGAAATCTGCTTGCTACAACACTAGGCCGTGCGCGGCTATCAAAATGGCAATTGCAAGCCGGCGAGCGCACAAGATTATTGGCGTAGAATTTATTTTCACTCATCGCTGTTCGTCACGCACGCTCACTGCAATTCACGACACACGGACCCAGTAAAGATTTTTTTCAAACATCATTTACTGAATCCAAAAGAGATAAGGAGAAACTGATTCTATGGATACGGATACGAAGTCACCACGAACCAATCCTGTGAGCCGGCGCGTGACCCGCCGCGAATTGCTCAAGCTGTTGCCGTTGGCCGCCGTCGGCACCCTGGCCGCCTGCGCAGCCCCACCCGCTGCCGCACCGGCTGCCACCGCCGTGGCACCTGCCGCAACAGAAGCTGCTCCTGCGGCCACTGAAGCGGCACCAGCCGACGCAACTGCGACTGCACCACCTGAGGCAACCAGCGGCGCACCTGTCACTATCACCTGGGCATTCTGGGGCGATCCTGAAGAGGTCAAAGTCCATCAGGCCGTGGCCGATGCATTCATGGCTCAGGATGGGACCATCAAGGTCGAAATCAACACCGAGCCGTGGACCGATTACAACACCAAGCTCAACGCCCTGATCGCCAGCGGCGAGAAGCTCTACGATGTGTTCTGGTATCCCAACAATGTGCAAGCCCTGGCCGAGAAGGGCGTGATCGAGAACCTGACTCCGCTCGCCAAGCAGTCCACCTTTAACCTGGAAGATTACTGGCCCGGCACCCTCGCTCAGGCAACGTATAACGGCGATGTGTATGGCCTCATTCGCGATGCCGACGCCAGCATCCTCTACTACAACAAGGACATCTTCACCGAGGCCGGTGTCGATATTCCCACCGACACATGGACATTGGACGACCTGCAAGCCGCGGCCGAGAAGCTGACCAAGGTCGAGGCCAGTGGCCGCGTCGAGCGCTATGGCCTGGCCATGGAGGGCGGCAAGATCGATGCCTTCCTGGTGGGCAACGGCGGTGGCTATGTGGACAACGTCGAGAACCCCAGCAAGAGCATTCTGGACAGCAAGGAGTCGTTGCAGGTGCTCGACTGGTTTCACACCATGATCGAGAATAACTTTGCCATGAAGCCGGCGGATTTGAACCAGGCCGGTGGTGATGCGGGCGTGTTCCAGAAGGGCCAGGCCGCGATGATCATCCAGAACGCCTCGCGCATTCCGGCGTTTAATACGGCGAACCTGAACTACGACATTGCCCCGTTGCCGTTGCCGTGGAGTGGCAAGCGGGCCAACCAGGCCGGCGGCGCACGCTGGCTAATGGATGCCAAGGGCGAGCACAAGATCGAAGCCTGGACATTCATGATGTTCCTGAACAGCGCCAAGGGCGGCAACGGCATCTACGCCAAAGCCGGCGGCATGTTCCCGGCCCAAAAGTCGGTGGTCACTTCGCCCGAGTTCACCGATCCCAGCCAGAAGCCGGCCAACCGCAGCGTGTTTGCCACCGAAGGCGCAGGGCTCGCCATTCTCACTCCAGGCCTGTTGCTGCCAGTGTGGGATGACATCGGCAACAACATCGTGGCACCTGGCCTGGACAAGATTTGGGCGCTGGAAACCACGCCGGAGAAGGCTGTGGCCGAGATCGTGCCGGCCGTGAACGACGCGCTGAAAGCCGCGGGGTTCCCGAAGTAAATCGCAATGAGTTTTTAGTGATTAGTTGTTAGTTGTTAGTCGTCGATCAAGACTCAAGATTCTTGACTCATGACTAATCACTAACAACTAATCACTAACAACTAATCACTAATCACTAACAACTCTGCAATGACGAAATGGCGGCCGAATCGGCAACTGGAAGGGTATCTTTTTCTATTGCCAAATGCGCTCGGGTTCATTGTGTTCGTGCTGTTTCCAGTGGTCTTTGCACTGGGCATCAGCCTGACCAATTGGAATCTGTCGCAATCCATCTTTGAGAAATTGCCGCCGTTCGTCGGCCTCAGCAACTACCTCAATCTATTCACCGGCAGCAGCAGCACCCTGTTCCGGCAGGTGGCCGGCAACATGGTGTTCTATGTGCTGAGCATTGTGCCGTTGCAAACGATGATTGCCCTGCTGATTGCACTGGCCCTGAACCAGAAACTGCGCGGCATGAAGGGCTTTCGACTGATCTACTACATGCCGGTGGTGACCACGATTGTGGCGGGCGCGCTGGCCTTCCAGCTCATGTTCGACCGCAACAATGGCCTGGTGAATGCACCGCTGTGGTCGCTGGCCGAAACGTTTCACATCGCCATTCGACCGCCCGACTGGCTGTCCAGCTCGATGTGGTCGAAGCCGGCCGTGGTCATCCTGACCCTGTGGAAAAACATCGGCTTCACCAT
>JBBQST010000242.1:0-7129 GCA_038213625.1 Thermoflexales bacterium | reverse complement strand
GGCGGGCGGGGTTGGCGGCGGGCGGTGGGCGGTGGGGGCGCTACTTTTGGCCAGCAGCCAACCCCCCCCCGCTACCCCAGCCAGTCACTTCATCCTTTTAGCCCGCTCATGACCACGCCTTGCACGAAGTAGCGCTGGCCGAAGAAGAACACCAACACGGTCGGCAGCATGGCCAGCACACATGCCGCCATCAGCAGATGTTGCATGGGCTCACCGCCGACCTCGGGTGATTGCACAAAGAAGTTCAGCCCAATTGAAATGGTGAACTTCTCCGGCGAGTTCAAATAAATGAGCGGACCCTGGAAGTCGCTCCACACGGCAATAAACGTGATGATGGCCAGCGTGATGACCGGTGGCTTGAGCAGCGGCAGCAACACCGACCAGAACACGCGCGGGTAGCTGGCGCCGTCGATCAACGCCGCCTCATCCAGATCGCGTGGAATCGTCTTAAAAAACTGGTTCATGAGAAAGATGCCAAACGCACCTCCGCCGAACCAGGCCGGCACCCATAAGGGCAAATGGGTGTTGATCCAGCCGAGTTTGTGAAACAACACAAACTGGGGAATGAGGGTGACCTGGGCCGGCAGCGTCAGCGTGGCCAGGGTGACGAAGAACAGGAAGCCCCGGCCGCGATAGTTGAAGCGGGCAAAGGAGTAGCCGACCAGTGAACACGTGATCACGGTTCCCAGCGTGGTGAGCACCGCGATCAAGACTGAATTGAACGTCCACAGCAAGACTGGCACCCGCTCGATGCTGAGCACGCGCAGATAGTTGGCGAATTGGGGAATGCGTGGAAATAATCTGGGCGGGAAGTCATACATCTCCTGCGCCGTCTTAAGCGAGCTCATCAGCGTCCACAGTAGCGGGAAGCCAAACATGACCGCGAGCGCAATCAGGATGAGATACAACGCGATGCGGCCAGGCTTGAGCTGGCTCGACTTGCGCGCCTGCGACAGCGAACTCTGGGAGGGGAGTGCGGTATTAATCGCCATCGTAGTGCACCCACCGGCGGGATTGGCGAACCTGGAACAGGGTGAACACAATCAGGATCACGGCCAGCACCCATGCCAGCGCGCTGCCATAGCCGAGCCGGAAGAACTGAAAGGCTTCCTGATAGATGTGAATGACGAAGAACCACGTGGAATAGGACGGCCCGCCCTGGGTTGCGACCCAGGCTGTGGTGAACACCTTGAGCGCGGCGATGACGGCCAAAACCAGATTGAAGAAGATGGTCGGCGATAGCATCGGCACAGTGATGTTGACGAACTTGGCCCACTTGCCAGCGCCGTCCACCTGTGCGGCATCGTAGAAATCCTGCGGCACGCCTTGCAGGCCGGCTAAAAAGATCAGCATGGTGTTGCCACCGACTGCCGCCCACACACTGATCATGGTCACGGTCAACAAAGCGCTGTCTCGCGCGGCCAGCCAGGTCGGTGGATTGGAAATGCCGATGCTGCGCAGAAATACATTAATAGGGCCGAGGCGGGGTTGCAAGAGAAATATCCACAGCACGGCCAGGGCCACAGCCGGGATGAGATGCGGGATAAAGAACAGCGTGCGAAACAGCAACGTGCCTTTGAGCTTCTGATTCAGCAGCATGGCCAGCAACAACGAGCCGATGACGCTGGTCGGCACGAAGGCGAGCGTGAAGAGAAACGTGCGGCCGAGCGATGGCCAGAATAAATCATCCTGGGTAAACGCGCGCGTGTAGTTGGCGAGGCCGATCCATTTGGGCGAGCCCAGAATGTCATACTCGGTGAAGCTGTAGTAGGCCGAGGCGACGATGGGGCCGCCCCAAAAAATAATGATGCCCAGAATCCAAGGCAAGGCAAAGAGGTAGCCCCACAGCGCCTTGCGTGCTTGCGCGGGGCTGTGTACCCCGACCAGTCTCACCAGCAAACTCATTGCTGGGCTCGGTTGCATGTTTGTGAGAGAACGTGCCTGACCCGCCAACGCGACCTCCAAAAGCATCAAATCCTTGTAGAGGCACAGTTTGCGAAGCGAAGGCAAACGGACCCACAAAGACCGATGAGGTGATTATTCGGCTACACGCAGAGTAACTGCCGGGCCAACATGATCTTTCGATGGTGGCCGAGCACACTAGTTACATTCAGGCTGCAATGAAGATTATAGAAACGACGCGGCAAAAAGACAAATGCAAAAACACTTGGTGTCGCATCGTTTGCTTCGCCCCTACAACTACGATTCAGTACTATTTACCCCCAACCGTCCGAAACGGCGATGCCGCGCCCAGTTGCGTGTCGATACGCAGGATGCGGCCCAGCCAATTGTGCTTCCAGGCCAGTGCCAGCAAAACGCTCCAGACGGCGGTGACAGCCAGAAGCGCCAGCACCACCACTGGGTCTGGCTCGACCGCAAGGCCGAAAAACCCGCGTGTTGGGGGAATGATCCACACGGCGCCGAACCCGACCAGTGAAAGTGCCACCAGCAGCAGCGGCCATCGTGCGCCGCGGTATTCGCGAATGACCGCCAGAAATTTGAAGGGCGGCTCGATAAAGACCACCAGCATCAACCCGGTCAGCAACAGAAAAATAGTGACGATAGTCTGGGCTGTGGCATTGCTGACCGCAAAGGCAAACCGGGCCGAAGTGCTGAGGTTGATCTCGTTGCCAATGCCAGCCATGCGCCGAAATTCGTTGATCTCGGCCGGGGTGATATCGGCTTTGAGCACAGAGTCGTGCAAGAGCACGAACGTCAACGCAAACACGATGAGCGCAAACATGGCTGTGAAAAATGCGGCGGGTAACGCGAAGCGCAACGCGTCGAACACGACATTGCCTTTGATGGGACCCGGCCGGGCCGACCAGGTCAACATCAGGCTGGGGATGCCCACGGTGAATAGCGTGAGCAGGGTGATGTTGCGCGGCACAAAGGGGAAGCCGAGGCCGATGTAACCCACCGCCACAATTACCAATGCGACCGTGATACAGCGCGCTAGGAACAGGCTCAGGATGTTGCGCATGCCGTTGACGATGCGCTGGCCTTCGAGCAGCGCCGGCACCAGCGATGCAAATGAATCGTTCAACAGCACGATGTCGGCGACGTTACGGGTGGCCGATGTGCCGCTTTGCATGGCGATGCCCAGGTGGGCCTTTTTGAGCGACAGCACATCATTCACGCCGTCGCCAATCATGGCCACATAGTGGCCGCGCCGTTTGAGCGCATCGACCAGACGCTCTTTTTGCTCCGGCGTGATGCGGCCAAAGATCATCGACTCGTTGGCGACCTGATCGAGGTCGGCCTCACTCATGGCGTCCAGTTGCATGCCCGACACCAGCTTGATGTCGCCGGTCAGGCCGGCCTGGCGGGCTAGCGCGGCCACGGTGTCGGGGTTGTCGCCGGAAATGATTTTGGGTTGCACGCCGGCGGCGATGAAGTGGTGCAAGGTTTCGCGCGCATCTGGCCGCAGCACATCGGACAGGGTGACCAGACTGATGGGCGTGAGATCACTGGGCAATGCCGCGTCGTCTCCAGTGCCGCCCATGTGCAGACTGGCAGGATCGTCCTGGCGGGCAAACAAGAGCACGCGAAAGCCCTGGTCGGACAGCACCTTGATCTGGTCGGTCAGCGAAGTGTGATCGGTGCGGGTATCCAGCGCCGGCTTCATCATTTCATAGGCACCCAGCACAAATGCGCCTTTTAATGATTTGCCCTCGGACTCACCCGTGCCATTAAACGCCAGCGCGCTCCATTTGCGGGTTGAAGAAAATGGAACCTCAGCAAGGACCGGCACCGCCTCTCCAGACACGGCAGCACCAATGGCCTGGCTGGTTTTATTGCCGGCGCTGGCACTGTGGCAGAAGATGCCGAGGGTGCGTTTGGCTTCGCTCTCGTCAACACCGCCCAACATCACGATCTCGCCAAACTTGAGCTGGTTGGCCGTCAGCGTTCCGGTCTTGTCGGTGCACAACACGTTGATGTTGCTCAGCGATTCCACGGCATTGGTCTGTTGCACCAGCGCGCCCCTTTGCGAAATGCGAACCGCGCCCAACGAGTACGACACCAGCACGGCCACAAACAAGCCCTGTGGCACGATGCCGACGATGACCGATGCCGCCTGCATGCTGGATGTGAACGGCATTTCGCTGACGATGCTGAACACCGTCTCCAGGATGCCCAGACCGATGGCGATGGTGATCAGCACGCCGAGCGCAAAGTCGATCTGGCGTTGCAGGGGCGTTTTGACGGCCCGAAACTGGCGGGCTTGCCTGGTGAGTTGAGCCGCATAGCTGTTAGCACCGACCTGCTCGGCGCAATACAACGCAGTGCCGCTGATGCAGATGCTGCCCGAACGAACCGCATCACCGGCGTGTTTGGACACATGATCGGATTCGCCAGTGAGCAGCGACTCATCCAGTTCAAGTTTGCCATCGCCGACCAGGGTTCCATCGACCACGATCTGGTCGCCCGTGGTCGCGCGAATCAGATCGCCCTTGACGATTTCGGCGGGGTCTACGGGCCGCGCTTCATCATTGCCCGCAGGCATTCGACGCAGCACCACAACCCTGGGATGGTTGAGCAGATTGATCGCGTCCAATTGTTGTTTGGCCCGCCACTCCTGGATGACACCGATGGCGACGTTGAAGAACACCAGTCCGGCGCTGAAAACGCCATCGCCCACGCGGCCCAGCACCACCAGAATGACGCCGATGCTGATGATGATCATGTTGAGCGTGGTGAACAGATTGGCGCGCAAAATGCCGCCGAGCGTGCGGCTGGTGACCAGCACCGTGTCGTTGCCCTCGCCGCGTTTGCGCCGCTCCAGCGCTTCAGCATCGGTTAGCGGAATGGTCGTTTGATCTGGGGTTGGGTCTGCCATTTGCTTCACAGCCTGCAAATATACCGGCTGCATGGGGCCGGATCATTTGACGAGAATTGCGCGCGCGAATATAAGGCGGGAAATGTAAACGACACAGGCTGAATTCTTGTGGAGTCGTTTACACATCAGGCAGTCATCTTACTTTGCGAGAAACCTCTATGCATGAATTTCCACGCTTCGACTTAACCGGCCAGGTTGCACTGGTCACCGGCGCTGCACGCGGTCTGGGACACGCGATCTCGCTGGCTCTGGCAAATGCCGGTGCCGATGTGGCCCTGGGATTGCGCGATATCACCACCGGCGGTGAGTTGGTGCGCGAGATTGAAGGCATGGGCCGGCGCGCGTTGCCGCTGCAGATGGATGTGACCCAGCTCGACCAGATTAACAAGGCCGTTGAAGACACCGTCGCCCACTTTGGCCGGCTGGATATTCTGGTGAACAACGTCGGCATCGCGCCGGGCAACCTGGCCGAGGATGTGCTTGAATCGGACTACGACCTGACGATGGCGGTGAATGTGAAGGGGACGTTCTTTACCAGCCAGGCTGCGGGACGAGTAATGATCCGGCAGAATTACGGCCGCATTATCAACATGAGTTCGCAGGCCGGCTTCATCGCCCTGCCCACCGAGGCGATTTACTGCGCGACCAAAGCCGCCATCTCGCATCTGACCAAATGTCTGGCGGTGGAGTGGGGCAAATACAACATCACGGTAAATGCGGTTGCGCCCACGTTTATTCGCACGCCCGGCACGGCCGAGGTGTTGGCCGACCCGGCGTTTCATGCCGATGTGGTTGAGCGCATCGCCGCATTGCACCGCATTGGCGACCCGATGGAGGTGGCCGGCGCTGTCGTGTTTCTCGCCTCGCCCGCTGCCTCGCTCATCACCGGCGACACCCTGATGATTGATGGGGGTTGGACGGCGAGATAGCGGTAGGTGGCGGCTGACTGATTGCTAGCGGCTAGCGGCTAGCTGTTGGCCGCCCAAGACAAGCAAAGGAGACACCCATGACATTCCCAGTTGGAATCAATATCTGGTCGAGATTGGTCGAGCACACCTTTACCTATCTCGATCAAGTGACCGGCCCCTATGACTCGATCTGGATGCCGGACCATGTGCAATACGACAACAAGCGGGTGGCCGAGGGTTGGAGCCTGCTGGCGTTTGCGATGGCGCGCTACCCCGACAAGCTGTGCGGCCACGAGGTGCTGTGCAACAGCTTTCGCAACCCGGCCCATCTGGCCAAGATGGCCGCGACCATGCAGGCGCTATCGGGCGGCCGGGTCGTGCTGGGCATCGGGGCAGGGTGGAACCAGGAGGAATACGCCTCGTACGGCTGGCCGTTCCCATCGGCCAGCACACGCATCGCCCAACTGGCCGAAGCCATTCAGATCATCCGCGCCATGTGGAGCACAGCACCGGCAAACTTCAAGGGCGAGCACTACGAGATTGCCAATGCCTACTGCGAGCCGCGTCCACAACCCGCGCCGCCCATCATGGTCGGCGGCGCGGGTGAGAAATATTTACTACGAGTGGTGGCCCAGCACGCCGACTGGTGGAACTATGTGTTCACCGATGTCGCGGCCTACGCGCACAAGCAGCAGGTGCTGCAAGACCATTGCCGCGCCGTGGGTCGAGATTACGCCGAGATCAAGCAAGCGTTGGTGGTTCGTGTGCTGGTGGCGGAGAACGAAGCAGAGTTGCAACGGCTCATGGCCGACCCGACGATGCGGCCGTTGGAAGGCGGCATCAACGGCACGCCCGAGCAGGTGCTGGATGCATTGTTACCCGTGATTCGCCAGGGCGCAGACCGCCTCTCGATCAACTTTGCCGATGCACCCAGCGCCTACGGCACGCAGTTGTTTGCCGAGCAGGTGTTGCCGCATTTGTCGCGCTGAATGATGGGGCGGGGCGACTGCAGTGTGAATGGGTCGAATTTCAGCCGTGCCTGCCCGACGACGTTTTCACTCCGGGTCAGGGCACAAGCTGTGGCGGGTCGAGCGTGGATTGGGCATATTTATAGGGACGGTTCATGCGATTTCTGGTCGTGCTGATGTGTGCCAGTTGCAACAGCTTTGGCGCATGATCGGCGCGATGCCACTGGGCCGGCGCGTGCACGCCATTCTTTCTATTTCCATTAGTCCCATTGGCAGACGGTCGGGTGAACTGCGGCGTCAGCCCCATGGCCTGATGAATCTCCTGGGCGCGGCTTAAGGCGGCCTCCAACAACATTTTGCTGATACTCCGCCAATGTTAAGCATAGGTGCCCCTGAAACAGCGACTGCGCGCC
>JBBQST010000241.1:0-7130 GCA_038213625.1 Thermoflexales bacterium | reverse complement strand
GCAACCGCACCTTCATCGCCGAGCGTGGCGGCAGTCAGGGCAAGTTGCATTAGTGGGATCAATGGAAACCCTTCTTGCCCGACTCAAACCACCAGTTCGCCGTTGGACTGATGTACGAGCCGCTGGCCGTCTACAGCGCCTTTGCCGACAAGTAATACATGTGGCTGGCCGAGAGCTACAAATACTCCGATTTCTTCAAGGAGCTGTCCATCAAGGTGCGCCCCGTCATCAATGGGAGCGATGGCAAAGACTTCACCGCCGAGGACGTGACGTTTACCCTCAACGCCTGCAAGGAATATGGTGCCAAGATTCGCTGGGGCAGCAACGTCGAGAAGGTGATGGACAAGGCCGAGACCATCGACCCGCTGACCACCAAAGTCACCCTGAAAGTGCCGTCCCCGCGCTTCTTCTGGCTGCTGACCTATCACTTCGACATCGGCGTCTATATGCTGCCCAAGCACATTTTCGAGGGCGTGGATGTGTCCACGTTCACTCACTTCGATATGGCCAAGGGCTGGCCCGTGACCACCGGCCCGTGGCGGGTGGTGCAGACCTCGCCGCAGCAGAAGATCCTCGACCGCGCCGATGATTGGTGGGGTGTCAAGGCCGGCGTGGCCTCGCTCCCCGAGGTGCAACGCTTCATCCTGTTGCCAGATCAGGGCGAGCAGCAATTACTGCAATCCGTAATCAAAAACGAGGTGGACTTCACCACCGGCATTCAGCCCTCCAGCTTCCCGACCGTGTTCAAGGGCAATCCCAAGGCCACCTCCTGGACCGGTCAGGAATCCCCGTTTGGCTACGTGGACTGGTGGCCGCACTCCCTGTATGTCAACAACGAAGTGGCGCCGTGGAGCGACAAAAATGTGCGTTGGGCACTGAGCTACTACATCGACCGCTCCAAGATTGTGGACGTGTCATGGTCTGGCGCATCGAAGGCGACCCCGCTGCCAATGCCCGACTACCCGCCGTTGCAGCCGTATTTTGAGGCAACCGCGCCGGCGCTCAAGATCTACAACACGCTGGAATACAACGTGGAGAAGGGCGACGCGTTGCTCAATGCGAAAGGCTGGAAGAAAGATGGCAACGGCATGTGGATGGACGAGAACGGCCAGCCGGTCAAGCTCGACATCGTCAGCTTCTTCGACTTTACCAGTGTCGGCCCGGTCGTGGTGGAAATGTTGAAGCGCGCCGGCATCGATGGCAGTTACTCCGAGCCGCCGGATTTCTTCGACAACTTCTCTACCGGGAAATTCACCGGCTGTTTGTTCGGTCACGGTGGCAGTTGCCGCGAGCCGCAGGAAACCCTGGCGCTGTATCAGAGCAGCTCCGAGGCCATCCCCGGTGGCCATGCCGTCAACTTCTCGCGCTGGAGCAACCCGGCCTTCGACAAGCTGGCCGACGAGGCGTATGTGACGCCGCCGACGGACACCAAGAAGCTCATCGACATCTGGAAGCGCGCGATGGACATCTGGCTGCCCGAGCTGCCCGACATCCAGCTCACCCACGGCTTCCACCGCCTGCCGTGGACGACCGAGTACTGGACGAACCTGCCCGACGAGAAGAACCCCTATACCAACTCGGCCCAGTGGCACCTGACCTTTGCGCTGGTGCTGCACAACGTAAAGCCGTCCGTGTAAATAAGGGGGAGTCCACCTGGGTGTATTCGCCAAAAGGGGCATACGCCCAGGTAGGGGCGCAGCATGCTGCGCCCCTACGAAATTCTCTCGCGAAATGTGGATGAGAAGCCCACTTGCCCCTTTTGGCGAATGCACTCGTCCACCTTTGCACTGGTTAGCTTTTCGGAGACCCTCGACCCTTTTAGTGCTTGAAGAAAAAAGCGGGATATTGAATCGTAGTTGTTGGGGCGAGGCATTTGCCCGCACAGGTCTAGGTAAGCAAAAATCTTGGCGGGCAAATGCTTCGCCCCTACCCGTGGCTTATCCCGAAAAATTTCTCGATCTTGATTAGGGGTTGGGTCTCCGAAACCCTGTGCGTTGACAAACTTCTAACTCAGAGGAGACGCTTGTGAGTGTTGGCTACATCGTTCGACGTTTCTTTATTTTTCTGGCCATCGTCTGGGCCGCGGCCACGTTCAACTTCGTGTTGCCCCGGCTGGGCGGCCAGAACCCCATCCGCGAAAAGCTGGTGGCGCAGTCTGCGCTGAGTGGCTCGGTGCAGGCCGGCCTCGAAGAGATGGTCAAGGAATACGAGATCAAGTTTGGCCTCGACAAGCCGCTGTGGCAGCAATACCTGACCTATCTCTCCGATATGTCGCGGCTCGATTTCAACTATTCCATCTCCAACTACCCGCGCAAAGTCATCGACATGATGGCCGATGCCGTGCCGTGGACGCTGGGGCTGTTGATCGTGACGACGCTGCTGGCCTTTGTCATCGGCAATTTGCTCGGCGCGTTGCAAGCCTGGCCTGGCGCGCCGCGATTCTTGAAGTTCGCCATGCCGCCACTCATGATGATGAGCGCGATTCCCTACTTTCTACTCGGCCTTATCCTCGTGTATACCTTCGGCTTTTTTCTCAGCATCTTCCCCATGTATGGCGGCTATTCAGTGGGCACCGTCCCAACCGCCACCTTGGGTTTTGCCTGGGATGTGCTTCGGCACGCCATGTTGCCGGCGCTGTCCATCATCCTCGTGTCGATAGGTGGCTGGGCGCTGGGGATGCGCTCGTTGATGATCATGACGCGCGGCGAAGACTTTGCCATCTTCGGCGATGCAATGGGCCTGAAGAGCCGCACCATCTTCGGGCGCTATGCCATGCGCAATGCGATGTTGCCGCAGATCACGGCCCTGGCGCTGGCACTGGGTCAAATTTTGTCGGGAGCCGTGCTGGTCGAAGTGATCTTCGGCTACCCCGGCATCGGCACCATGTTGTATCAGGCCATTCGCGGCTCGGATTACTATCTGGTGCAAGGCATCATCTTCATCGTCATTGTTTCGATCGGCCTGGGCACACTCATCCTCGACATCATCTATCCGCTGCTCGACCCGCGCATCACCTACAGGAGGGCCTGACGTGTCAGCAAAAATCACACCCATCAGCCCCACCGAGCGCACCGACCGTGAGATCCGGCTCGAAGGCCAGAGCGTCAAAGCCGTGATGGGCCGCGCTGCCAGCTACGGCCGCCGGAACCCGGCTCTGATCGTGGGCCTGATTTTATTTCTCGTATTGCTGCTGTCATCGACCATCGGCTCGCGGTTCGTCGATCTGGAGGAGGCGCGTCCGCTTTCGGTGCGGCCACTCCAGTCACCCACCTGGGAGTTGCCGTTTGGCAGCGATAAGCAGGGGCGCAATCTATTCGCCGTCATGATGGCCGGCACGCCGCTCACCCTGCGCATCGGCCTCATCGCCGGGTTTCTGGGGCTTGGCATCGGGGCGGTGCTGGCCTTCATCGCCGCTTATAACGGTGGCTGGATCGACACGCTGATACGCAGCATCGTCGACATCGGCCTCACCGTTCCAGGTCTGTTGGTGCTCATCATCATCGCCATGAAAGTGCGCGGCGGCCTCAGTGTCGATCAGATGGCCCTGGTGGTGGCGTCCATCGCCTGGCTCTATCCGGCCCGCACTATTCGGGCGCAAGTGCTGACTTTGCGCGAGCGCAGTTATATCCAGGTCGCGCGTTTGTCGGGCATGCCAGGGCCGATGATCATCCTGAAAGAGATTCTGCCCAACTTATTGCCGTATCTGGCGGCATCGCTGGTGGGGTCCATCTCGGCCGCCGTGCTGGCTTCGATTGGCCTGGAAGTGCTGGGGTTGGGGCCGATGAATTCGCCGACCATTGGCATGACTCTGTTTTGGATCAACTACAACGCCGCTGTCATCAACGGCTGGTGGTGGTGGTGGTTGCCGCCCATCGTCGTCATCGGCTTGCTGTTCATCAGCCTGTTCCAGATCACCGTCGGCCTCGACGAGGTTGCCAATCCGCGCATCCGCAAGTTCATCACCCGCGTTTCCAAGGACCCCCTGGAGCAAAATCTGGTCGGCACCGGCGTTCGCATTTGCGATGAGAGCATCGCGCCGGTGGTGCTGTGTCTCAACAATTTGAGCGTCCACTACGACACACCGCGCGGGCCGATTCACGCTGTCGAAGGGGTGACTTTTGCTGTGCGTGCCGGTGAGCGCTTCGGCCTGGTTGGAGAATCAGGCTCCGGCAAATCCAGCATGGCCCTGACCATCATGCGGCTGTTGCGGCCACCCGGCCAACCCGTCTCCGGCGACATCTGGCTCGATGACATCAACCTGCTGGCGCTGCCCGAGGCGAAGATGAAGGCGCTGCGGCTGTCTCAGATCGCGCTGGTGGCCCAGGGCTCGATGAACTCGTTGAACCCGGTCATGCGCGTGCGCGATCAGATTGCGATTGGCCTGACCGACCACGATGTGAAGCTGTCGAAGCCGGACATGGACCAGCGGGTGAAGACGTTGCTGGCGCGAGTGGGGCTTCCAGCGCAAGTGGCCCACATGTTCCCGCACGAACTCAGCGGCGGCATGAAGCAGCGCGTCGTCATCGCCATCGCGATCAGTCTCAAGCCCAAAGTCATCATCGCCGATGAGCCGACCAGCGCGCTGGATGTGGTGGTGCAGCGGCAGGTGATGGAAACCCTGAAATCGGTGCAGGGCGAGATTGGTGCGGCGGTGATTCTGGTCGGCCACGACATGGGGCTGATGGCTCAATTTGTCCAGCGCGTGGGCGTGATGTATGCCGGCCGCTTGATGGAGGTCTCGCCGGTGCGCGAGATTTTCAGACGGCCGCGCCATCCCTACACCCAGTTGCTCATCTCCAGCCTGCCCTCGACCGAGAGCAAAGGCAACTTCATCGGCATTCCCGGCCTGCCCCCGTCGTTGCTCGATGTGCCCAGCGGCTGCGTGTTTCATGCGCGTTGCCCACTGGCGGTGGATCGCTGCCGTGTCGAGGTGCCGAAGCTGCGCGAGGTGCAAGCCGATGTGTCGGTGGCCTGCCATCTGGTCACGGAATGACAAATCAAGTGGATGGCCGTCAAACAATAAGTCAAGGCACTCAACCTAAGCCGTCATTCCCGCGCAGGCGGGAATCCAGGCGTAACCCCGACACAACAGTAGATCAAGCACTGGATTCCCGCCTGCGCGGGAATGACGTTGCCACGTAAAGTCTTCCCTTTGAGCAACTACAAGCAAATACAGACTTATGACAACCCTACTAGAAGCGCGCAACGTGACGAAGATATTTGGCGGCGGCCTGTTCGACCGCACCAAAACCATCGCGCTCGATAACTTCTCGTTGTCCATCAGCGGCAATGCACCGGCCATCACCGCTGTGGTGGGCGAAAGCGGCAGCGGCAAGACTACCCTGGCGCGGCTGCTGTTGGGTGTGACGGCACCGACCGAGGGCAGTGTGTCATACAAAGGCAAGGATTTGCGCAAGCTATCCAGCGCCGAGTCGCGCGAATTTCTCAACGATGTCCAGGTGATCTTTCAAGATCCCTTCGAGGTCTACAACCCGTTTTACCAGGTCGACCACGTGCTCACCACACCAATCGATTACATGCACCTGGCCAAGACGCGGGCCGAGAAATGGAACCTGATTGAGGAAGCACTGGAGACGGTGGGGCTGCGGCCGGAGGAGACGCTGGGCCGCTATCCGCATCAACTCAGCGGCGGCCAGCGCCAGCGCGTGATGGTCGCCCGCGCGCTCATCCTCAAACCCAAGATCATTTTGGCCGATGAGCCGGTGTCGATGATCGACGCATCGCTGCGCGCGACCGTGCTCGGCAATTTGAAGCGGCTCAAGGATGACTTCGGCATCTCCATCCTCTACATCACGCATGACCTCACCACGGCCTACCAAATCTGCGACAACATCATCGTGTTGTATCGCGGCGAGGTGGCCGAGGCCGGCAGCGTGGATGAAGTGGTGCGCAACCCGAAGCATCCCTACACCCAATTGCTGGTCGGCTCCATACCCGTGCCCAATCCCGAGCGGCAATGGACGGCCGAGGCCGAGCCCGCATTTCCCAACGCCAAGCCCAGTGAACATGCCTGCCGGTTTGCAGATCGCTGCCCCATGGCCATGCCCAAGTGTTTGCAACAGGTGCCGCCGCTGTATCAGACCGACCCGCATCGCGCCGCGGCCTGCTTCCTGCACGAGAAAGCACCGGTGCTGGCCGCCGAAAACATGGACAGCGTTTTTCACACCAACGCTGTGAGCACGTCACGATAACCTCTCGATTTACTACTCAGGCATATGGATCGCCTGAGTCTCTTGAAATGGAGGCTTATGAAGGTTAAGAAATTAAATCGGTAAAGCACGAAACGTCAAGGGAAGTTCTTACAGAGCAACGTCATTCCCGCGGAGGCGGGAATCCAGGCGTAACTCTGACGTTACCGTAATTGGGACGTCTGGATTCCCACCTCCGCGGGAATGACGACATTCGGGTAGGGCTTTCGATCATGACTCGCAATCGTCCTTTTTCTTTTACCGGATTTATTTCCTAAACTTCATAAGCCTCCATTCCAACACAAAGATAAAACCCATGAGCACACCCAGACCTATCATTCTGCTCGACCCCTACCCGCGCACCATCGCTTCGCTTTTCAATGCCCAGGACAAAGCGCGGCTGGAAAAGCTGGGGCAGGTGATCTGGCACGACGGCTCTCCTGCCAGCGACGCCCACATCGAACAGTATTTGCCGGACACGATTGCGCTGCTCGGCCAAACATCCATGCCGCGCGAACGGCTGGAGCGCGCGCCCAATCTGCGGCTCATCGCCAATGTGGAGAGCAACTTCCTGCCCAATGTGGACTATGCCGAGTGCCACCGGCGCGGCATTCACGTCATCTCGACCGGCCCTGTGTTTGCGCAGAGTGTGGCCGAGATGGCGCTGGGTTACGCCCTGGCGGCGGCACGGCGCATTCCCCAGGCCGATGCTGCCATTCGCCGCGGCGACGAAACGATGTATGGTGCAGCGGACAACTACGACTCGTTTTTGTTGCACGGCAAGACGCTGGGGCTGTTGGGCTGTGGCAATCTGGGGCGGGCATTGCTGCCGTTGTTGCGGCCCTTCTCGCGCGACCTCATCGTGCACGATCCGTGGCTGCACGACAGCGTGCTGCGCGAAATGCAGGTTGAGCCGGTGAG
>JBBQST010000240.1:0-7134 GCA_038213625.1 Thermoflexales bacterium | reverse complement strand
ATTGCTGCTCTCGGAGATGGAGACGGGTGTGCTGGGTTGGGTCAGCAGCACCAGTGCAGCGGCACCGACACCGAGTGCCAACAAGATCGCGGCCAAAACGATGAGGCCATTTGTAGGACGAGTTTTCATGACGCCGCCTATGGTAATGCCGCTGGCTGAGCGCGGTTCAATGGGTGCATTCGCTAAAAGGGGCAATGGGCTGCTCGTCCACATTTCGCGAGAGAATTTCGTAGGGGCGTGGCGGCAGCCGCCCGCATGCTGCGCCCCTACCTCGGCGTGTGCCGCTTTGTGTCTTCGTGGTCAAAATCTTCAGCGATTGCGTTATTGATAATCCGGCTCTGGCGTGAGCGTGGACTGCAAGATGGGGAAGACCAGCCAGGCTGCGCTGATGCCGAATAGTGCGCCGGTGAGGAGCCGTAACGCCATGGTACTCTCGCGATAGGGGAACACTGTAAATGGCGGCTGGCTCAGCAATTGGGAGAAGCCGTCGATGCCAATCGGCCCCAGCCCGATCACGATAAACAGCCACCACGGCAGGGTCGAGATGCGCCGGCGGGTCAGCGCGAACAACACGCCGCACAGCGCCATCGTCAGATAAATCGCCACATCACGCTCGCACAAGGCCACTTTGTAGCCCATCTCGGTGTTGCCCTGAAAATCGCGCGAGGCCAGTAACCCGTTGAACGTGGCCGTGTCGATCCCGGAGGCGTTATCGAACTGGCCCGGCGCACTGCCGCGTGGGTAGCTGAATTGGTCGCCGAACAGGAAGAAACTGCGAAAGCCATACGTGTGGCACAGGAACTTGTAGGGCAGATAGATGATCTGGGCCGGCGTATCCAAGCCCGCTTTTTTGAGCAGGGGTGCCACAAACGGCAACAGCGAGTAGGCAAACAAAAACACGGTGATGACAGCGAGCCAGTGCCGCACAAACCCTGTTGCAAATGTGTTCAGGGCTTTACTGAGGGCCGATTCTGACGCAGGCTGAGGAGGCGGATTCAAAGACACGCTAACATTATAGGCGTGCCTCTGCCTCAACTCATTGCCACACTGTGCATCGCCGCGCTCGCCTCGTTTGTGCTGAGCCTGCTGGCCATCCGCCTCGGTTTCAAACTGAACATTGTGGCGGTGCCGGGGGGCCGACGCAAACATGCCCGCAACACGCCCAAGCTCGGCGCCATTCCATTATTTGGCGCATTTGTGGTTGCGGTGCTGATCAGCCAGCTCTTTCAGGTCGGCACCAGCGACCCCAACGAGGGCCGGCGCCTGGTGGGTCTGCTGATCGGTGGCGCAGTTATTTTTGTGATTGGTGTGCTGGACGACAAATTGAATCTGTCACCGGCCGTGCAGTTCGCGGCCCAAGCTGTGTGTGCGCTCATCGCCATCGCCAGCCTCATTTTTATCGAGCGGTTTACCAATCCCTTTGCCAGCGGCCGCCCCGATGCGCTGGTCGTGCTGCCGGATATGCTGGGCCGCTATCTGGCGTTGGCCGCCACTGTGCTCATCACGGTGTTCTGGTTTGTGGGCATGATGAACACGGTGAACTGGCTGGACGGCGTGGACGGCCTGGCCGCGACCGTGGCGTTGATCGCGGCTGCGGTCACGATGATTCATATGCTGCGCGAGGGGCAATATAGCGTGGCGCTGCTGCCGGCCGCGCTCATCGGCACGCTGGTTGGCTTCCTCGTGTTCAACTTCCAGCCGGCTCGCATCTTCATGGGTGGCGGGGCGCTGTGGCTGGGCTTTGCGCTGGCCTGCATCGGCATCATCGGTGGGGCCAAGATTGCGCTGCTGCTGCTGGTGATGGGCGTGCCGATTGCCGATGTGATCTGGCAGATGTTCGATCGCTGGCGACATGGCCGCAGCCCGGCGGCGGCGGATCGCGGCCACCTGCACTTTCGCCTGGCCGATGCAGGCTGGAGCGCGCGGCGGATTGTGGCGCTGTATGCGGCCGTGTGCGCGGGGTTTGGTGCGGTGGCGTTGGTGCCTCAGCCGCCGTTATACAAGCTCATCACGCTGTCGGTGCTTTTTCTGGGGGTCGTAGGCGTGCTCGTGTTGCTCGCCCGCCGGCATGGGGTGAATTCAGGGATCGAGGAAACAGCGTAACCACGCGCTTGGCCGGACCGCTTTTGAACAGAATGGGTAGAGTCTGCTTATTCTGTAACTGATGTTACGCATGATGACGAAATCTCACGCAAAGACGCTAAGGCGCAAAGTTCAATTCTTAGCGGCTTTGCCCCTTTGCGTGAGATGACTGCGTAACATCAGTTCTGTAACTTCTGTCCAAAATCCGTTCCCCGTCTGATTCTGCCCATACCAGCCAGACTGCGTGGAGCAGCCGTAGATGAAAACACGGGAGGCCGTAAGGTATTCATAAGCGGCCTGTCCTATCATCACACAGCATGAAACTCAGCCATCGATATAAATTAGCCTTACTTAGCCTATGCTTCATGTCGGCCGTCGCGGTCGGCATGGTGGCAACGCGCTATTTTGTTACGGAGCAGCGCGTCTTCATGGGCC
Organism: Thermoflexales bacterium; assembly: GCA_038213625.1. GTDB lineage: Bacteria > Chloroflexota > Anaerolineae > J036 > Brachytrichaceae > JANMVQ01. The sequence continues at coordinate 4,617 of JBBQST010000240.1, read as the reverse complement.
TGGTGTGGAATTTATTTTTGGCGTGGATTCCGCTGGCCTTCGCGCTGCTGGCCATTCGCACGCGCAGCGGCCTGCTGATGGCGCTGTTTACCGGCCTGTGGTTGCTGTTCTTCCCCAACGCGCCGTATATTCTGACCGACATCATTCACTTCTACCCGCGCGACCATGCGCCGTATTGGTATGACCTGGTGCTGATTTTGTCGTTCGCCTGGACCGGCTTTTTGCTCGGCTATCTCTCGCTCTACATCCTGCACAAGCGGGTGGCCAAATTATTCGGCCCCTGGGTGGGTTGGGCGTTCACGCTGGTGTCGCTGGCGCTGGGCAGCTTTGGCATCTACCTGGGCCGGTTCGAGCGATTTAACAGCTGGGATTTGCTGACCTCGCCGGGAGATTTGCTGGCCGATATCTACATGCGCATTCGCCATCCATTCGACAACCTGCGCACCTACGGCGTGTCCATCCTGTTCATGGCCCTTCTGCTGGGCCTGTATCTCACCCTGTATGCCTTCTCGTCGCTGCCCAAAGAAGCCGAGCAAACCTCATCGTCGTAGTGCCACAAAAGTCAGACTTCTCGGAAGAAGTCTGACTTTTAGGATTCACACAGGCCTTAAGCCGAGCCGCACGGCCGGTCACCCAACTTGAGTATTCCCTTCAACGAGCACAGCGGCGCCAGCACCACACTCAGCTCGCCTTCCAATTTCCCGCCGGCCATCTGAGCCAGCTTCTCGTATGTCGGCTTTATATTGCCCACCTCGTGCTGCGCGCCCGTGTCCGCGATCCAGGTGAAAGGCGGTATGTTTGGTAGCGGAATCGGCACGCACATGCCGTGGTAGACCCGGGTTCGATTGGGTCCCAAGGGCTCAAACTCAAATCCCCAATACTGCCCCAACGGCGGCTGACCGGTGACGCCGCTAAACCACACGAAAACGCGATTGGGCACACACAGTATCACGGTCGATTTGGTGTCGTATTGCACCCCCATGTTCTGGTGGGCCTTGAACTTCGAGCCGACCTGAGCCGGTGGCGGCGTCACCCACTCCACCGTTTCCACCTGGCCGCTGCCAGCCATCTTCGGGTGCTGCTTCGCATCCGACACAATCGCAAATAACGCTTCTGCAGATGCACTGATCACGCCGTTCACCGTCGCTGCTCCATATTTCATTCGCTTCTCACTCCTCAAAATTTCAAACATCCATCTCAAATGCCGGATTTTGGACAGAATGACAAAATGCACAAAATACAGCCTTTTCTGTTCTGTCTAATTCTGTAAATTCTGTCCAAAATCCGATAACAAACTCACCTGGCCGCATTCAACACCGCTTCCAACGCCTGCAATGTCACCAGATTGCGCACCGTAAAACCATATTGCAGGTTGTCCGCACTGAGCACATCCACGCGTTTGTCGGCCGGCACCGACAGGTGAATGGTGTCGTTGGGGTCGACGCCATGATGCGGCAGCGGCTCCAGCGCCCGGTTCAAATTGATGAGCGGAATGTCGTAGTCGGTCGCGACCTTGATCGCGATCTGGTTCAGCAACAACGACTTTTCAAGATGCTCCGGCCGTGTTGGAAACGTGCTCAGCACCGGCAACACATTTGCATCCAGCGTCTGGTTCACCAGTGTGCGCAGGAAATAGTTGTAGGCATCGGGCTCGGTGTAGCCGACATCATTGGTGCCGAACATGATCAGGGCGACGCTGGGCTGGTGCACGCGATACTCGCAGGTCAGCGGCGACTCGCCGCCCTTGCACACCTGCGGGTCCGACCAGGTCGAGTCCAGCGGCCCAGCCACATTAAACCCACTTGCCGCTGCATTTCCCTTGCGCGAGAACGACTCGGCATCAAACTGATCGACCACGGGTTTCAAGCTCGCGTAGCTGCCAAGATCGAACTGGCCGGCCCCAAATGGCCCTAAAAAATAGGGGTTCTCGGTCATGCAATCGCCCAGCGTGGAGAAGGCGCGTGCGTTGCGGCCGGCTTTCAGACTGGCCTGGTAAATCGTTTTGGCCGTGGCGCTGATGGCCGGCACCACAGGATAGTTCGCCAGTTGAATATCTTTGACACTGGCTGCATTAAATTTGCCTAACTCCGGCGCGGGTGGCCGCTGGGGCACACTGGAAGATGGGGTGGTGCCGCAGGCGGCCATCAACACGCAGGCCATAAGGACAAAAATAAGATTTGCTCGCACGGCTGCATTGTAACGATTGGACGTGGGCAAAGCCGCTAACTGAGTTTGGCGAAAGATCGTGCACGTTAAACGGCACGATCTTTCACATGACGCGATGGCTCAGTAACCAGCCCGGCGCTCTCGAACAGCGCGCACGGCCCACGCCACTGCAAAGCACGCGATGCACGCCAATACAATCGATGCCCCTGAGGCCACATCGAGGTAATACGAGGCATATAACCCGGCCAGGGCCGAGGCGATGGCGATGACCGATGACAGCACCATCATTTTGGGCAATCGGTTGGTGAGCAAGGATGCGGCCGCCGCCGGCACCACCAGCAGCGCACTGGTCAACACCACGCCCACGGCCTGAATCGCCGCCACCACGGCCAGCGCCATCAGCACCAGCAGCACATAGCGCAGCCAGTCGGCGCGCAGGCCAATGGTGGCCGCGTGCAGGCTGTCGAACGAGGTCAGCTCCAGCTCCTTGTGCAGCGCAATCAACGTCACGATGACGATGAGTGTGATCACGCCGATCGTGATGAGCTGATCGTTGGTGACGCCGAGGATGTAGCCAAACAGCATGTGGGTGAAATCGCGAAAGCTGCGCACGGTGCTGATGAGCAGGATGCCCAGGGCGAACATGCCGGTGAATAGGATGCCGATGGCGGTGTCTTCGCGCACCTCGCGCCGGCGCGATAGCCAGCCGATGGCCAGCGAGGTCAGCACACCGGCCACGATGGCCCCGCCAAAAATATTCCACTGGTTGAGATAGGCAATCACCAGCCCCGGCAATACCGTATGCGAGAGTGCATCGCCGATGAAAGCCATCCGCCGCAACACCACATACACCCCCAACGTCGCGCACGTGACGGCCACCAGGATGCCGGCCAGCGCCGCAGTTTGCATGAAGCCGTAGCGAAAGGGGGCGACGAGAAGCTCGATTAAGTTCATGGGTGTAAAGAGGCGGCTGGCTGCTGGCTACTAGTGACTAACAGCCAGCAGCCAACTGCTAACAGCCAGTCTTCCCCACCTGCCGCCCATCGACCAAATACAACGCCGCGTCGAACTGGGTGTCTAGATGATCAAGGTCGTGAGTCGCGATCAGCACCGTTTTGCCATGCTGTTGCAGCTCGGCCAGCACCTGTGAGACCACCTCTCGCGTAGTGACATCCACCGCATTCAAGGGTTCATCCAGCAGCAGCAAGTCAGCGTCCTGGGCGATGGCGCGGGCGATGAGGGCGCGTTGTTGCTGCCCGCCGCTCAGCTCGCTGATCTGGCGCTCGGCCAGATCTGTCAGACGCATGCGCGCAATCGCCTCATCGGCCAGCGCCCAATCCTGGCGCGAAGGCTGCCGCAGCCAGCCCAGATGCACATACCGCCCGGTCAGCACCAGCTTGCGCAGGCTAATCGGGAATTTCCAGTCCAGCTCGCCCCGCTGCGGCAGATAGGCCACCCGTGCATGCATCTGGCCGACCGGCTCGCCAAACACGCGCGCCGTGCCCGATACCAGCGGCAACAGCCCCGCCGCCACTTTGAGCAGCGTCGATTTGCCCGAGCCATTCGGGCCGACCAGCGCCACACGGGTGGCCGGCTTCACGCAGAACTGGATCTCTTGCAGCGCCAGTTGATGCGTGCCGGGATAACGCGCGCTCACCTGCGTCAGCTCCAGGGCCGGCACGTCTGATCGCGCCTGTGTGTGTGAGGTTGGGGTTGCCTTGTCGTAGGGAATAAACATGAGAATCATTCTCAATAAAGGGCGGCAAGTATATCCAGATTTCCCCATTGCGGCGGTAGAATAGTGGATGCGTTCGGGTGAAGTCTGCAAGTGCGATTTGCACGCGGTTGCATAGACCCAACGTCTCACGCAAAGGCACACATGGCAAATACAGTTGAGAATCTGGTTCAAGCATTGAGCGATGCCGGTTACCGTGTCACACAACCACGGCGCGCCGTCATCGACGCGCTCAGCCGCGCCCGGCGCTCGCTCGACCCCGAGGAGATTTGTCAGCGCGCCCGCAAAACCCATGCCGAGGTGGGGCTGGCCACGGTGTATCGCACCCTGGGTATGTTGCAGGAACTGGGTTTGTGCAGCCGGGTGCAGATCGGCGGCAAAGGCTATGCGCTGACGTGCAGCGAGAGCCGCCTTCACTATCACCTGGTGTGCCGCAAATGCCACGGCATCGTGGAGATGGAAGCCGACGATGCCGCGGACTCACTGCAGCGCCGGCTCGATTCAGTTGGCTTTAAATCGCAAGCTCACGCCATTGAACTCGTCGGGGTCTGCGATCGATGTCAATGACAGAGCTGGGAGCAGAGAGCCGGGAGCGATGAGCAAAGAGCAGTCGATCCTGCTCATCGCTCCCAGCTCCCAGCTCCCAGCTCCCAGCTCCCAGCTCCCAGCTCCCAGCTCCCAGCTCCCAGCTCCCAGCTCCCAGCTCCCAGCTCACC
>JBBQST010000239.1:0-7191 GCA_038213625.1 Thermoflexales bacterium | reverse complement strand
TTCAGGGTTGGCCAGCACACCGGGGGTTCCGCGCACGGCATTCAACAAAACGCGGTGCGTCGTTGGCAGATCGTTTTCATAGTTGATGCCGAGGGTAAAGCTGAAGCGCCGGCCAGGGAAATAGCTCTTGTTGCGCACCACGCCCTGCCAGACCTTGTTATTCGGCACCAGCACATGAATGCCATCGGCCGTGCGCAAATTCGTGGTGCGAATGGCAATATCGACGACGACGCCTTCGACGTTTTCCACCTCGATCAAATCACCAATTTTGAACGGGCGTTGAATGAGCAACAACGTGCCGGTGATGGCTTGTTCGACTGTGTCTTTGAGGGCGAAACCCAATGCCACCGAGGTAAGCCCCAGGCCGGCCATCAGCGCCGTGAGGTTGACACCCATGATGGCCAGGGCCGTGCTGCCGGCCAGCACAAAACCACCCACGCCGATGATGCGCGACAAAGCCAGGCTCAACGGCCCGGCCACATCACTGCGAGCGCGCCGGACCAGCCGCTCCACCGCACGTTGCGCGAAGCGCGTGAGCGCATTGATGATGATGAACAGGAGGGCGGCAATGGCGAGCTGAATCAGCAGCCTGATCAATTTGGTGGAGAGTTCGGTCAGTAATGAATCCATGCAAACCTGAGTGCACGCATTTTACTTTTTCTAGAGCCAATCACAAAAGCAGGGACGACGCACGAGAAACCCGTGTGGGGACAACTCTCATTTCAGCCCTGCTCATATCAGTACAGGTATAAACAGACCCAGGTCAAACTAGAATCACGATCACAGGAGAAAAACAAAATGGCATTGCGAGAACAATTGAGTGCAGAAGAGTGGCGGACCTTGTTGATGGGTGCGTCCAAACTGGGCGGCGCCGTCATGGGGGTGGATCTCTCCGGCCCGGTGGGTTTATTGAAAGAGATGCAGGGACTGGCCGCGGCCTTTCGCGCCCTGCCCGCCAGCAACCCCACCGGCCTGCTAGGCGAACTGGCTCCCGAAATTGCGGCGATGGCCGAGCCCGACAAATTGAGTGAGGCTGAGAAGCAGGCCCAACTCGATGACTCGCGGCTGGAGGCCGAGGCCTTCAAGGGCAAAACCGCGAGCGAAATTGTGGCGGCGACGATTGCTCAGATCAATGACACGCTGGCAAAAGTGCCGGCTGAAGACGCCTCCAGCTACAAACGCTGGGTGTATGGCGTGGCCGCGCAGGTGGCCACGTCGGCCAAGGATGGCGGTTTCCTGGGCATCGGCGCTCAATCGGTGAGCGATGCTGAAGCCGGTGTTTTGCAGCAGATTGCGACCGGTTTGGGCGTAACCGCCTAGAGGCTCAAATTGCAGATGAACAAAAGACCCCATCGCGGTTTAAACCGCGATGGGGTCTTTTGTTCATACAACGAATGAAGTGTCTGTGCGCTAGTTCACCTGAACGGTGAATTGCTGCGAGACCTGGCCGTTGCCAAATGCGGTCAGCGTGAGTTGCTGAATGCCGCGGTTAAACAGACACACGTTCAAGCCACCATTGGCCGGGGCCGTATCCTGCTGCACGGCGCCGTTGAGCGAGACGCGGGTATACGACGTGTTGGCCGTGGTCCAGCTGATGGGAATGCACGTGCCGGCTGAAACCTGGTTGGAGTTGGTGGTAAAGCCGGTGATGACCGGTGGCGTCACGCCGGTGTTGACGACGTTGACGGTTACTTGCGGCGACTGCTGTGAACCGTCGTTGCCGACCACGCGCAGGGTATACACGTTGTTGCTGGTCGGGCACACCTGAATGGTGGCGGCCAGACCAACCAGTGCCTCGCCCGCCCCCTGATTCAGATACACGCCCGCAGCGTTCTGGGTGTTCCAGTGCAGGTTGGTGCATTGGCCCGTGTTGATGGTGGTGTTATCGACCCAGAAGTTGACGCCGATGGCAGAGGCGCTGCCGTCCACATTGATGACGATGGGGAAGTTCGTGGAGACGTTGTTGCGGCCCACCACGCGCAACGCATAGGTCGTGGTTGATTGCGGGCACACGCTGCGAGAGTCGTGTCCACCCACGCCGGTTGCGTTGCCGCCGTCCACAAAGAACGCGGCGTTGATGTTGTCCACATCCCAGCGAATCGTATTGCACTGGCCCGCTTTGATCCAGGCTGCATCGGCGCGCAGGTTGGGGTTGATGGTGGTATTAGGCGGGGGTGGGGGCGGTGTGGGCGGCGGGTTGGGGTTTGGAATCTGAATGCCGACCCAGAACACTTCACCGAAATACTGGCCGTTGGAATCGCGCAGCTTCCAGAAGCCCTGGAAGGTGCCGTAGCTGTTGGGAGCCACCAGATTGGCCGAGATATCAATCGTCTCGCCGGGCTGCACTGTCTTGTAGAGCTCAATCGGCTTGCCCTGCATCTGCGCGCCATCGCGGTTGCCGTTCACATACGACACGGTGAAGTTGGGTTGCCAGGCGCAGGTGCCAGTGTTACGCAAGCGCCAGCCCTTGCTGAACGACTGGTTGAGCTGAAGAATCGGCGGCGCCGTCATATTCTTGTCGTCGAGGTTCAGGTCGGCCACAAAGGCCATGCCGTTCTCGCACACAGGCGCAGCAGCTGCGGCTTCGGTCACGGTGTTGGGAGCGGCAGCCGTTGCAGCGGCAGCAGGATTGGCTTTTGCGGCAGCAGCGGCATCGGCCACATCGGCATTGTCCACTTTGGAAGCCGCGCCAGAAGGCAGTGCCGCGCGCGCTTGCAGATACTGATCCGCGATCCGGGCATAGGTGCCATTCGCCTGCACCTTGGTCAGCGCAGCGTTGAACTGGGCGATCAAGGTGGAGCCGTTGCGGGCGGCGATACCAAACTGCTGGCGGTTGAAGTTGGTGCCGGCGGTGCGAATGTTGTTGAAGCGCGCATCATACGTTTGCGCCGGCAACGATCCCAACACCGCCACATCAACGCCGTCTGCCGCGCGCAGGCTGGTGATCATGGCATCGACGTTGTCGAACTGCACCACGTTGGCCTGCGGAATCACGCCTTTATCAACCGCGCTCTCCTGAACCCAGTTCTGATAGGTCGTGCCTTTTTCGACACCGACTTTCAAGCCGGCCAGATCGGCGGCAGACAAAATCGTGCCCGCATAGCTGGACTTGACCAACGCGGCATCCGAGCCCACATAGTAGAGGTTCGAGAAGTCCACCAACTGGCGGCGGTTGGCCGTGACTGAGATGGCGCTGATGGCGGCATCGACCTGCTTGAGCCGCACGGTGGTCAGCAAACCATCAAACGCAAAGTCATTAAACTCAACCTGAACACCCATTTGTTGGGCCACGGCTTTGAACAGGGCGATGTCGAAGCCGTCCAACTGGTAGTTGCTGTCGTAGAACTCGAAGGGGGGATAGTCCGCTGACACACCCACCACAATTTTGCCGGCCGCCTGCACGCGCGCCCAATCATCGGTGTCATCGGTTTGCGCCAGCGGGGCGGCATTCGCGGGGGTGCCCATGGCAGACAGCACCAGCGCCGCAGCCATGAACGACAGGGCCGCGGCCTTGCCAGTTTGTAATCGTGTTCGCCAGTTCATAGATCTTTATCCTCTTTTCTGAAGTCTCCTGATTAATGTGAGCAGATGAAGCGAACCTCTACTTTTTAAACCTGCATCGGTTCGTTTCATTGCCATGCTTCGGAGACCCCCGCCCCCTAAAAGGGAGTCGCTGACTTCGTGTGCGACTTCCCTGTAGGGGGCGGGGGTCTTGTGACGTATTTCCGGCACGACTCATTTTGGGCAAAGGGGTGCTTTGATGTCCACAACGTGCTTGTCCAAAACATGAAGCCCAATTATGCCGCCTACCGGCAATTCGTGACAAACTGCCAGCCGGCCTGGGTGAGCTGGGGCAACAGCACTCGAATGGCATCGACGGTTTGCGAGCGGTTGCCGCCGCCATCGTGCATCAGAATCACCGAGCCCGAACGCACATTAGCCAGCACATGGTCGATGATCTGGCGAGTGCCGGGCAGGCTCCAATCTGTCGTGTCAATCGTCCACAGGTTGGTGCTGTATCCCATCTGGCCCGCCCACGTGCGGGTGTTGCTGTCGGTGGCGCCGTAGGGCGGCCGCATGCACCACGGCTGCACCCAGGTGTAGGCACCCGCAGCCTGCTGAGCTTGTTGCGTGCTCATGATGAGCTGATTAAAGGTGGCCTGACTGATGCCGGACAACGAGGAGTGATCCCAGGTGTGGTTGCCCAGCGCGTGGCCGGCAGCCATCTGCTGTTGCAACAAATCGGTATTGCGGCCGACCTGTTGCCCAATCTGATAGAAGGTGACTTTGGCGTTGCTCTGGGCCAGAAGATCCAGCACCTGCGACGTCCACGGCGGGAACGGGCCATCGTCAAAGGTCAGGTAGATGATTTTGTCGCCGGTGGCGGCTGGCGCAGTGCCGGCTTGCGGCACCGGTGCGGGCGGTGGAACCGGCGCATCGACAGTCGGCAAGCCATCGGCGCATTGCGGTGTCACCAGCTCGGCAAAGATCCAGCCCACCGTGCCGCCATAGTTCACCTGGTACCACGTCCGGCTGGGGTTAATGGCCAGTGCCGCAAGATTGATATTCGGCGGCATGACCACGAGCGCGGCCGCATCGGTGCTGGGCGCGGCGCGCAAGTTGCTGGCATCGCCGCCAATGGTGACGGTGGGTGAGCAGGCCTGCTGGAAGGGCCCGGCAAGTTTGGCCAGCCGCCCACCGCTGCGGGTCAGGCCGCGCGGGGTGGCGGTGATGGGCGGCGCGAATGTCGGCGCAGCAGCAGGAATGGGTGGCACCACACCGCTGGGCGCTTTGGGATTCTTCAGCGCCGCCCATGTTGCGGCATCGACAATGCCCGAGGGCAACAAGCCCTGCGTTTGTTGAAACGCGACGATGGTCTGGCGCGTCGTCTCGCTGTATTGGTCGCCGCTGGGGCCGGGATCCTGAAAGCCGAGCCAGGGAATGGCCAGCAACAAGGTGTGCAACTCGCCCACAGCAGGGTCGCGGTCGCCGCTGCTGATGAAATATTCGTAGAGCGGGATGCCAGCCGGATCATTCTGGACTTGGACGCTGATGATGAAGTGGCCGTCAAAACCCAGTTGCAGCGTAGCCGGCGGATTCAGGGGCTGGCCCTCGGTTTCGGTAATGGTCACAGACACCACAGGGTCTGTCGCCGACCAGGTGCCGGTGCCGGTTTGAGTCGTCAGGGTCAGCGCTTGCGAATCCACCCAGGTGACGGCGGCCGTTTTGTCGGGGTTGAGGGTGAGATTCAACTGGCCTGACAGTTGTTGCGGTGTGATGAAGGCGCTGATGCGATATGAGCCGGCGTAGTTGACCGGGAACTCGATGGGCGCGCCGGCAATCGGCGTCATCAGCCCCTGCTGGGTGAGAAAGATGTGCGCGACATTGGCCGGCGACACGCCCTCGCTGGTGATGTGAAAGTTCAATTCCTGCAGCACGCCATCGTTCAACAACCGCGCAAGCGGGTTGAGCACACTGCGAATCCGGGGCTGGCGATCGAGCGCATCCTGCCGCACCACCGGCGCGACTTGATAGGGCGGGAAGAACTGCTTGTCGTCGATCAGCACGGCCAGGTCATAGCCGCCGATCTCGCCATCGGTACTGAAGGCAACCACGGCACTGGCCTCGCCCGCGGTCAGCTCCTGATAGCGCTGGTCGATCTCAATGGGGCGATAGTCCACCTCGAAATCGCCATAGACGCTTTTGATGCCGGGCAGACCATCCGGACGGGTGAGAAACGCTGCCGGCCCCATCAGCACCAACGGCGTACCCTGGGCCGCCCACTCGCGCGCACGCGCGGCAAAGTCCGACAGGGTGACGATGTTCAGGCGAGCCGCCTCAGACTTGGTCATGGCGATGGCCTGGCTGTTGTTCATCGGCGCTGGATCGAGCCAGGTCAGATTGAAGCGGCTTTTGTAGGTGTCCGAAACAATCTGGTACACCTCAGCCGGCGTTCGGGTCGGCGTGATGGGCTCGCCCAAAATCAGGGTGAGGCCGGTGCCGGTGTATTCAGGGTAGAGATCGATGTCGCCGCGCTCCAGCGCTGCGTGGGTGTCCGGCGCGGGGCCGATGTTCAATTTGCGCTCGACGTGGAAGCCGGCGTTCTCCAGCAACAGCGAATACATCTCGCCCAGCAAAATCTCTTCGGCGAAATTTTTGGAACCGACCCGGATCATGGGTTGGGGCGTGGGTCGGGCTGTTGGAGGAGCGGCGGGAAGTGCCGCGGGTGAGCACGCCGCCAGGGCGAGCACGAGCGTGAGCGCAAAAATGCGCAGGGAATGCGGCGACCGGCGCGCGCAATGGGTTTGCTGCATATTGCCTATGTTACACAGTTGCGAATCAGGCCGTGCCGTGCGCCGACCCGGTGTGAGCGTGGACGTGAACGCGAACGTAGACGTAGACGTGAACGATTACGTCTACGTCTACGTCTACGATTCAGTGCACAACTAACTTCCAGGCCCGTTCCACCTGCGCCCGCGTGTCTTCAAAGCTGCCGTTCGTGTCGATCACGACATCGGCCCGCGCCCGCTTGAGCGCGGGATCGGCCTGCGCGTCGATGCGGGTGCGCGCATCTGGCTCGGACAGGCCGCGACCCTGCACCAGCCGGCTCAACTGCACATCGCGCGGGCAATCGGTCGCCCACACGGCATCGCACTGCTGATCCCACTCACCCTCGATCAGGCGAATGGCCTCCAGCACGCCCACACAATCCGGCGGCACCGCATCGATGCGAGCCTGGAGTTCAGCGCGGATGCCGGGGCGCATCAGGGCTTCGAGCTGGCGCAGGCGTTGAGGATTATTGAAGACGATATCGCCCAGCGCTTTGCGGTTGAGCGCGCCGGTGGGCAGGAGCACGGTCGATCCAAACTCGTCGGCAATCAGTGCCAGCGTGGGCGTGCCAGGTTCAACCACATCGCGTGCCACCTGATCGGCATCGATCACGCACGCGCCCAGTTCGCGCAGCACAGAGGCGACGAAACTTTTGCCAGTGGCGATGTTGCCGGTGAGGCCGATGAGCGTCATATGTGTATTGAGCGCATTGTATCGGCTTGGCAGGGGATTCGTGCACATGCACGTTTGACGGGGTGCATTCTCAAAAAGTGGCAATCTTCATTTCCAGCCTTGTTTTGTGCTGGATTTCCGTAGGGGCGAGTCTGAGACCCGCCCCATAGGCACGAAAATAAGGATCAC
>JBBQST010000238.1:0-7193 GCA_038213625.1 Thermoflexales bacterium | reverse complement strand
GCGACCGGCTGGAATTGAGTCGCGGTTCGGCGACCCCCGACCCCTACCGGGGAGTCGCTGACATCCTCAGCGACTCCCCTTTAGGGGTCGGGGGTCCATTGACGAAGCCAAAACCGAGTTCTTTTGCTGGAAGAGACTTTGAGAAGTCCTTATTTTCGTGCCTATGAGACGGGCCTCAGCCCCGCCCTTACATCAGCTAACTGAATAGCAGTTGCGCCGCTTTTTATTTCCAACGATCTTGAAACACTCCGGCGTCCACGTCACCCTCTGTCAATCCTCCCCGTTAACCAGCCACATTAATAGACGTGTCTGAAAACTGGCTCAACCCAGCGCATGAGGTAAGGTATTTGCCGGGCTCATGTAGCCTGGACGTAGCCTGTTGGATCATTCTTGTGCTGCCCAACCTCCAACGCATTGGGAAGCCGAAGCTATTTTTTCTGGAGGCCATAGACAGGAACAATGACAACGAAACCAATCTCGACCGACGCGCTCGACCAACTGCGGGCCCGATGCATGGCGTTATATGGCGAAGCGGCCGGCAACCGCACTGCTGCGCAACTGCAGGATTTAATTGCCGCCCATCGCGTGCCACCCAGCCGTGTTGCCGAGCTGACCGAACGCGATGCCATGTTGATTACCTATGGCGATCAGGTGCGCGAGCCCAACGTGCCGCCGTTGCGCACACTTGGCCAACTCTGTGAGAGGGTGCTGGGCGATGCGGTGTCGTGTCTCCACATTTTGCCGTTCTATCCCTACACCTCCGACGACGGCTTCTCCGTGGCCGACTATCGCGCCGTAGACCCGGCCCTGGGCTCCTGGGCCGATATCGAGCCTCTGGCCCAACAGTTCCGGCTGATGTTCGATGCCGTGATCAATCACGCATCCGTCCAACATGCCTGGTTTCAAGGCTTTCTCAAAGGCGAGCCGCACTATCAGGATTATTTTGTGATCGTGGACGGCAGCCCGGATCTGTCCCAAGTGGTGCGGCCCCGCACGCTGCCGTTGCTTACGACTTTCGAGACAGCCCATGGTCCAAAGCAGGTGTGGACGACCTTCAGCGCCGACCAGGTCGATTTGAACTATGCCAGTCCGCAGATGTTGCTGGAGATCGTGGATCTGCTGCTGTTCTATGCCAAGCGCGGGGCCGAGTTTATTCGTCTGGATGCCATCGCCTATATGTGGAAGGAAATCGGCACCTCGTGCATTCATCTACCGCAGACGCATCAGATCATCCAACTCATGCGGGCTGTGTTGAATCTGGCCGCACCACAGGTCAAGCTCATCACCGAGACCAATGTGCCACATGTGGACAACATCTCGTATTTTGGCGACGGCACCAACGAAGCCCAATTGGTCTACAACTTCGCGCTGCCGCCGTTGACTCTGCACACGCTTCACAGCGGCGATGCCACCATACTTTCAGAGTGGGCGGATCAATTGGCGTTGCCGTCGGACCAGACCACCTTCTTTAACTTTTTGTCCTCGCACGATGGCATCGGCCTGAACCCGGCCCGCGGCATTTTGAGCGAGTTGCAGATTGGGGATCTGGTGGGCATGGTGGAGCGAAACGAGGGCAAGGTTGGCTACAAAACCAACCCTGATGGAACCCAGAGCCCCTACGAGCTCAACATTAATTATTTTGATGCGCTGGCGGTGGCCGGCAGTGAGGCTATTGCCGTGGATCGTTTCGTCGCCGCACACGCCATCATGCTGTCGCTGATCGGCATGCCCGGCATCTACTTTCACAGTCTGTTTGGCTCGCGCGGCTGGCCGGACGGGGTGAAGACGCTGGGGCACAACCGCGCCATCAACCGTGAGAAGTTGAACCTGGCCGAGTTGGAACAGGCGTTGAGTATGCCGGAGTCGCGCCGCTCGCAGGTATTGAGCCGGCTCACCCACCTGTTGCGCGTGCGTGCGCAACAAACCGCGTTCGATCCGCACGGCCAGCAACATATCGTTCGAGGCAATCCCAAAATGTTTGTGGCCTTGCGCACAGGGCGAGCCTCGAACCCGCCGGTGCTGTGCATTGTCAATGTCACTGAGCAGGCGACCCAGGTGTCTTTGCCATGGGCCGAGCTATTGGGTGCGGCCGATGTGGCTCACGATCTGGTCAGCGGCGAGCAATGCGAGTTGGGTGGGGCCGGTGCGGCAATGGAACCTTATCAAGTTCGCTGGCTTATCAGACCATGATCTAGGGAGAATGTTTTACAGGATGCAATCTCTATCGCGATCCTGTAAATCCCGTTCATCCTGTAAACATCTGAATTTCTAACCAGCGAAAACAGACTCTTAAAAATTAATGTCTATGGAAAACATAAAGCACATCGGATTTGTATCCACCCGGTTTGCCGGCACAGATGGTGTTTCATTGGAGACTGAAAAGTGGGTGAGCGTTCTGGAGGCGATGGGGCATCAGTGCTTCTATCTGGCCGGCCAGTGTGACCGCCCCGCAGCGCGCAGCCGGATTGTCCCCGAGCTGTTCTATCGCCATCCCGACATCGACGCGATCAACCAGATTGCCTACAACAAAAATAGTGCCAATCACGTCAGCGAACTCAACAGCCTGGCCAAGGATCACTTCCACACCTTCAACCGGCCGCCCAGCCTCACCCGTCGCGTCGATGCGTTCAAGCAGATGTTCAAGGCCGAGTTGTATCAATTTGCCAAAGATTTCGAGTTGGACTTATTGGTCACCGAAAACGCGCTGACGATTCCGATCAACATTCCGCTTGGGTTGGCCCTGACCGAGTTCATTGCCGAGACCGGCTTCCCGACCATTGCCCATCATCACGATTTTGCGTGGGAACGGCAACGCTTTCATGTGAACTGTGTGCAGGACTACATTGCTGCGGCCTTCCCACCCCGGTTGCCATCCATTCGTCACGTGGTCATCAACACGGTGCAAGCCGGCGAGCTGGCGAATCGCATTGGCGTCAACGCTCTGGTTGTTCCCAATGTCATGGATTTTGACAAACCACCAGCGCCGCCGGATGCGTATGCCAAAACGGCGCGTCAAGATCTGGGGATCAAAACCGGCGAATACTTTTTGCTGCAACCCACGCGCATCATTCAGCGCAAAGGGATCGAGCACGCCATTGAGCTGGCGCGCCGGCTGGGCACCAACAGCCGGCTCATCATCTCGCATGCCTCTGGCGATGAGGGCGATGCCTATGAACAGCGTGTGCGCGAGTTTGCCGATTTATTGGGCGTTCAGGTGGGCTTTGAGGCCGACATCGTGCAGGATCACCGCGGCACCACGGCCGACGGGCGCAAGATTTACACCCTGGGTGATGTGTATCCGTATGCCGATCTGGTCACCTATCCCTCGACGATTGAGGGTTTTGGCAACGCCTTCCTGGAGGCTGTGTATTACCGCCGGCCACTCATCGTCAACAACTACTCGATCTATGAAGTGGATATCAAGCCCAAAGGTTTCCAGGTGATCGAGTTCGACGGCTTCATCAGCGAGGCAACCTTGAAGGAAACCTGGCAGGTGCTGACCGATCCGGCCTGTGCCGAAGCGCGGGCCGAGGTGAACTACGCCCTGGCGCGGCGCTACTTCTCGCACAGCGTGCTGCGCCGCAAACTCACCGCCTTGCTGGATGATTGCTTTGGTGCGCCGATGGACTAGCCCGATGAGTACGATGGCAAACAGCATCTCATACTGTGATTTCAAAATCTCGTCATTCCAAAAAGGCCCTGTTCAGGTTGGGTTCTCCATCACGCCGTCCCAATCTACATATCCCACCGCAACTACTTTTCGCATGTTAATGATTCCTGATTTTTGATTTCTGATTGAAGGTCAACCGCGTGCATAGCGCGAGATCACAATCCCATTTGGGGTGATGGTGGAATGCAAGAGCTTGAATGATGCGTGAATGCCATCGGGGAACACCCGCTTGCCGCCGCCCACGATTATTGGGAAGATCATCAGGTTTATTTCATCGACAAGATCGTGGGCAAGCATGGCATGCACGAGCTGGCAACTGCCGTCGGTTAGGATGTCTTTGCCGGGTTGAGCCTTTATCGCGCGAATGGACTCGATCACATTGTCACTAATAATGGTGGTGTCGCGCCACAGGGATTTCGTGAGGGTTTTGGACACGACATATTTTTTGGTGTTGACAAACGGATCATTCGCGGGGTCTGGTTCAAACGCACCGGCGTGCGACACATACGTGCGCCGGCCCAGCAAAACGGCGTCGGCATCCTTCGTCAATTCGCTAAAGGATGCTCCCACGCCCTCATCAAACAAGGGGACGACCCACCCGCCATGCTGAAAGTCGCCATCCATGTCTTCCTCTTTTCCGCCTGGGGCCTGCATGACGCCGTCGAGGGTAACGAACTCGCTAACAATAAGCTTTCTCATAATTCTGGTTCCTTTGCAACTGAAGGTTTTAAAAAGATGAGTCCAGCTCGGTCGCTTTCTCTGCAACTGCTCTTCTTTTGTTGATCCCTTCGTGGTGCGTAATGTCAATTTCTTGACGTGTCTGATGGCGTTATCGTAGCGCAACACGCAGGCGGCGTCTTGAACGAAAACGACACCTAAATCAATTCACGCAGCTTGAGGATTTGCGCCGGCGTTTGTCCCACCAGACGCTTCAGCGAGCGGGTCAAATGGGGCTGATCGGAGTAGCCGGCCTGCTCCACGGTGTCGAGGATGGATACCCCTTGCTGCAAAAACTTCATGGCCTGTTGAGCGCGTTCGATCTGCACCACCAGGCCGTGGGTAAGGCCGGTGGCGCGCAGGAAGCGCCGTTGCACCGAGCGCAGCGACAGGTCTGGCAACTGGCCCTGCAACGCGGCATCCACAATAGGCTCACGCGTCAGCAAGCCCTCGCGCACCAGCCGGTCTATAAAAGTGTCGGCATTGTCAAAGTCAGGGATTTCCCATGCGGAGCCTTTCAGCCAAAAAGATTTGCTCGCAGCAGCAGGGAAGATGGCCGGCGCGTCCACCAGATTGATGTTGGGCATATGCGGCATGAAGGTGCCCAGTTTGAGCCGAATCCCCAAAAACTCGGCATCCGGTGGAATAGCGGCTTCAGTTGCCTTCGTTTCTGGCCCGCGCACGGTCAGGCTGAGATGGCCTTGATAGCGCGTCACGACCATCTCACTATGAATCACGGCGGTGGAAATGAATGAGCCAGCGCGCTCACTTTCAGTGCGCCAGATCAGCTCGACATATGGTGAGTCGGAGGGCCGTTCATCAAACGTAAAGCTCATGCGCTTATCTCTTCATACTTGCCTTTTTTCAGCACTTCCAAATTAAGCGGGAGTCGCAGCGTAGGGGCTAAGCAGCGGGCTCGTGTATGGGTCTGATCTGCGATGAGACCGCTGCTTTGCTCCTACAGCGACCATGATTTCCTGCCGAAGTCAGGAGCGATTTTCAAATTCAGTATGAGCCTTACTTTACAACGACCCGCTGGCTGTCCGCCCAGTCTGGCTAGCCGCCGGCCATCGCCCCCACCACCATAAACGGCTCCTTGCCGGCCACAACCTCATCCGGCAGCGGCGCATCCGGCGGCTCGTGCGAGAGATCCTGCTCGCAGGCGAAGAAGCGCACAAAGGCCCGCCGCTCCAGCGTGCCTTGCGCGCGGATGGTGCCGCGCAGCATGGGGTATTGGGCCTCCAATGTGTCGAGGATCGCGCGCTGTGTCACTGGCCCTTCGACCTGTAACTCAACTTCCCGGCCGACCTGAGCCAGCGTGCGCAGGTGTTGCGGCAGCACGATGCGAATCGTGCTCATTAGGGCAACGTTTGCACTTCCACCGATACCACCGCCGGCAGATCGCGCATGATGGCAGTCCAGTTGTCGCCGGAGTCGGCTGAGGCGTAGACCTGGCCACCAGTGGTGCCGAAGTAGACGCCGCACGAATCCAGTTGATCAATCGCCATCGCATCGCGCAGCACGTTCACGTAGCAATCGCTTTGCGGCAGGCCGTTCGTCAGGGCCTCCCACTCGTTGCCACCGGTGCGGCTGCGATAGACGCGCAGTTTGCCGTCGGGCGGGAAGTGCTCGGAGTCGCTCTTGATCGGCACCACGTAGACCGTGTCCGGCTCGTGCGCGTGCACCTGAATCGGGAAGCCAAAGTCGCTGGGCAGGTTGCCGCTGACCTCGTGCCACATCTCGCCGGCATTGTCCGAGCGCATCACGTCCCAGTGCTTTTGCATGAACAGCACATCGGGGCGCGAGGGATGCATGCTGAGGTTGTGCACGCAGTGGCCGACTTCGGCGGTGGGGTCGGGCAGCTCAAACGGCGACTTCAAACCCTGGTTAATAGGACGCCACGTTTCGCCGCCATCGTCGGTGCGGAATGCGCCAGCGGCCGAGATGGCCACGAAGATGCGCTTGGGGTCATTGGGGTCGAGGATGATCGTGTGCAAACACATGCCGCCAGCACCAGGTTGCCACAGCTTGGATTTGACATCGCGCAAGCCCGACAGCTCCTGCCAGGTTTGGCCGGCATCGGTGGAGCGAAACAGGGCCGCGTCCTCTGCTCCGGCATACACCGTGTTCGCATCGGTGAGCGAGGGTTCGAGATGCCACACGCGCTTGAACTCCCAGGGATGTTGGGTGCCGTCGTACCACTGGTGTGTGCCGGGCGTGCCGTCGTAATCGAACGTGTTGCCGACTGGCTGCCAGGTCTGCCCGCCGTCGTCCGAGCGTTGGATCAATTGCCCGAACCAGCCGGTGGATTGCGAGGCGTAAATTCGGTTGGGGTCGGCCGGCGATCCCTTGAGGTGGTAGATCTCCCAGCCCGCGAAGTGTGGGCCGCTGATGTCCCACTCCTGGCGCTTCTCATCCGAGGTCAAAATAAATGCGCCTTTGCGCGTGCCGACCAATACTCGAACTTTGCTCATAGTTGACTCCTTGATAATCTTTTTGATAAGTCAGGTAACCACTCAGCCGCTGATTTTTCGACAGAATTTACAGAATAAAACAGAATGAAGATATTTTCGACACCTTCGGGAAAGCGATCTGCCACGCCATCCGGCGCTTATGACGCCGTGGCTGGGGTTGGCGCACTGGTTTCCTGCTGCATGTAATTATTCGACAGGGCTCGGTAGGCGCGCGAGCGCATGGCAAGCAGGGTAACAATCAGCCCGAACACCCCGGCAGCCGTGAACAACAAGGCCAGCCCGCGATCGATGCCGGTGGCGAACCACGGCCCCAGCAACTCCACGCCACTGCC
>JBBQST010000237.1:0-7208 GCA_038213625.1 Thermoflexales bacterium | reverse complement strand
CCTGGCTGCAACGCACCTTGTCGACGTGATGTAGAGACGGGCCGCTGGGCCGTCTTCTAACAAAGAAGACGGCCCAGCGGCCCATCGCTACAGCTTACGCATTCACAAATATTCACCCCAAAAAGGCCGGCCTGCATCGGTACAATCTCATTCATGACGAATGCACCGCGCCGGTTTTTTGACCGGTGCGCCAGGCAGGCCGGCATGGTTGCCGGCTTTGCTCACCCCTTTTTTACACTTGTGTTGATTGCCGCGCTGATCCTGACCCTGTTTGCGTTTCAAACTCACGCCGTTCTGGCACAGGGTGCGCCCATAACCTGGCTCATCGAACGGGTGGATGTGGGCCAACTGAGCAAGACTGACATTCGTTCGCTTCAAGCTCCCTCGCTGGTGATCGATTCCAATCAGCAACCCCACCTTGTTTACAGCGAGTTTTTTGAGGAGGGTCCGCCCAGCCGGCTGAATTATGCGACCCGGACGGCTCAGGGCTGGATCACGCGCACGGCCGATCTGGATGGCGGCGCAAGCCCATCGCTGGCACTGACGCGTCAAAATCAGTTGCGTGTGTCGTATCTTGACATTTTCGTGGCCACTAACTCGGCCAAATATGGTCAATCTAGCGACGGCGTGGTCTGGGCGTCTCAACCCGTGACCGCTGGTTTTAATTCTCTTCGATCCTCATCCGATCTGGCATTGGATGCCAACGATCAGGCGAGTATTGCCGTGGGCAGCCAAGAGAGCATCAGCAATCGCATCTATCGGATGACGCTGGCCGTTCAGGTGAGCGACACCTGGGCTATCCAACCCATTGCCGACGGCAACGGCATTGCCCCAACCCTGGCTGTAGATTCACTGGGTCAAACGCATGTGAGTTATCTGAGCGCTCGCGGTGCTGGCCGTTGGGTCGTGAGTTACGCCGTGCTGGCCAATGGCCTCTGGTTGACTGAAACGGTGGGCGATATCGATACCACGCCGGTGGTGGTTTCCAGCCATATTGCGGTTGATGCCGGCAACACACCGCACATCGCCTACACCAACCGCACCCGCAACGAGCTGGTGTATGCCTCCCGCACCAACGGCGCATGGACCCGCCAAATCATCACCGGCAGCGTCGATGCGTTGGATATGGTGTTGGACGAGGCCGGCTTGCCCCACCTGGCCTACATAGAGCCGACCACGCCACACCGGCTGGTCTATGCGTTCCAAAGCAGCCCCGGCGGCACCTGGATCAGCTCTACTGTGACGGCCGGTGTCAAGGATGATCCGCTGCCACCCCTCTCCATTGCGCTGGGGCCGACCGGTTTGCCGTATATTGCCTACATCGATTTCACGACCGGCGATGTGCGTGTGGCACGCCTGGGTCAGGCCGTCTATGTGCCGGTTGTGATTCACTAAATCACGCACGCCGCCGATTCGACTCATTCAAAACGCTTCCAGATCGCTTACTTTGCCCATGTCATTGCCTTCAAATACCACCTTGCCTGTGTCTCCACGACGATTCAGTCTGCCGATGGTCCAAAGCTTCAGCTATTACATCGCGTTTATCGGCCTGGGGCTGAGCAGCGCTGTGTTTGGCCCGGCGCTTACGCAGTTGTCCGCCCACACCCAGGTCTCACTCAGTTCCATCAGCACCATCTTCATTGCCAATGCGCTGGGCCGCACCATCGGCTCATTCTTTGGTGGCCGTTTATATGACCGTCTGCCCGGCCACCCAGTTCTGGCCAGTGCATTTGTATGCATCGCGGCTGCCCATGTGTTTTTGCCGACGTCCAGCGCGCTGTGGATTTTGCTGGCGTTGATGTTTTTGTTGGGGTTGGCCGAGGGCACGGTGGATGTGGGCTGCAACACGCTCATCATTCAGGTGCACGGCAAGAATGTGGGGCCGTATATGAACGCGCTCCATTTCACCTTCGGCCTCGGCGCATTTCTCATGCCACTGGTCGTGGCCTTGAGCATGAACAACACCGGCGATGTCAATGGCGCATTCTGGTTCATGGCCCTGCTCAGCATTCCCATCGTGTTGTGGTTTTTGCGACTGCGCAGCCCGGTCATGCGCGCGGCTTCGCCCGAGGCCAGCTCCACCTCGGCCCGCAACAATCTGGGCGTGCTGGCGCTGTTCGCCATCTTCTTCTTCTTCTTTGTGGGCGTGGAGACCGAGTTTGGCAGCTGGACGTTCAACTACGGCAAGGGGTTTGGGTTCAACGAGACCAACGCGGCGCTGCTGTCATCGACCTATTTTGGCGGCTTCACCATTGGCCGCTTGTTGTCCATTCCGCTTGCGGCGCGCATTCGGCCACGCACACTATTAATTTTGGATGTGGCCGGCATGGTGCTGGCGGCTGGCATGTTGGTCGTGGCGAATCAACCTGGTGCCGAACCGGGCGTGTTGTTGTGGGCGGGCATTTTCATCATGGGTCTGGCGGTCGCCTCGTGCTTCCCGGTGGCATTGTCATTTGCCGAAGAGCGCCTGCAAGTGACCGGCAAGGTGGCCGGTCTGTTCCTGGCCACGGCCAACCTGGGCGTCATGTTCTTCCCCTGGCTCGTCGGCCAATATTTTGAAAGCCAGGGTTCAGCCTCACTCACCTACATCAGCGCTGCCACGATTGGTGCGACTACGGTGCTGTTCGTGCTCATTGTCATTGCCATGCGCCGCGTGCGGCCAGTGGCGGCGGCAGAGAGTGTGAGGATGTGAAAGTGTGAAAGTGTGAGAGTGTGAATGTGTGAGAGTGTGAAAGTGTGAATGTGGACGGTCCGTTCACACTCCCACACCCTCACACTCTCACACTTTCTCCCCTCTGCCTCCCCTTCTACCACCCGCGCAAAATCGCCGCGCTCAGTGCGGCGCGCTCTGGCAGGCTGCTCAGAATCACATGCTCGTGCACGGCATGGGCTCCATCACCGCATGCACCCAGGCCATCCATGGTCGGTGTGCCAATGTCGGCGGTGAATGAGGCATCGCTGCCGCCACCGCTGGGGCCGTGATCTATGCTGAGCCCCATTGCCTGAGCAAGGGTTTGTATGCGGGCGAAGGTTTGCAGACGGCCCTTATCGCACGGCATCGGTGGCCGATCGGGCTCGCCGCGCACTTCCAGAGTTGCGCCTTTGAGCACGGGCTGTAGCTCGCGCAGTGTCTTCATCACCCACTGCGCATCTTCTCGCGTGGTCACCCGTGTGTCGACAAACAGTTCGGCAAAATCTGGCACCACGTTCGTCACGCCGCCGCCGCGAATGGCCCCGACGCTGAAGGTGATGCCGCGCGAGTAGTCGGTCAAAGCCTGAATATTGAGCACTTGCGCCGCCAGCTCCTGAATCGCATTAATGCCCTCGGCATGCGCGCCACCGGCATGAGCTGCCTTGCCGCGCGCGATGATTTGATACGTGCCGGTGCCTTTGCGCGCACTCTTGAGCCGGCCATCGGGCAGCGCCGGCTCCATCACCAACGCCAGGGCTGCATCGCGGGCAGTGTTCTCGATGAGGCGGCGAGATGCATCGCTGCCGGTTTCTTCATCGGACGTAAACACCAGCCGGATCTCGCGCGCCGGCCAGCGATCCATCTCGCGCAAGGCTCTAATGGCATGTAACGCGATCACATGGCTGGCCTTCATGTCGTAGGAGCCTGGCCCATAGAACCGGCCGCCCTCGATGTGGATGGGCCGCTCGGCCAGGGTGCCTTTGGGATACACCGTGTCCATGTGCATGAACAGGGCGATGGGCGAGCCGCCGCCCTTATTCCAGGTGCCGACGAGGTGATTGCCGACGGCATGTTCCACGTGCATGTCGATGTCGGCACCCAGATCAGCGAGCTCGCGGTGAATCACCCGGCCAACTTGATCGACGCCGGCCTTCTCATTCGTCTGCGACTCGATGCTGACCAACTCGGTCAACAAGTCGGTCATGGCCGGCAGTTGCAGCTTTAAGTAGTTGAATATCTCGGGCATGAGTTTTACTCCGCTCGGCGCAGCCGATCCATCAACGTCCTGTAAAAATAGGCGCGCGGCTGAATCCGGGCCATGCGGGCAATGTGCGGGCCGGCTTGAATGCTCACCCGGTCGCCATCCTTGAGCACAATCTCGTTCTGGCCGTCGGCGGTCAAGATGGCCTGGTGATCGGTGTGCACGATCAGTTCCACAATCGCGCCCTGCGACAGCACCACTGGCTTGTCGAGGCTTAAATGCGGCGCAATGGGCACAATGACGATGTTCTTGAGGGTGGGGGGCAGAATCGGGCCGCCGGCTGCCAACGCATAGGCCGTGCTGCCAGTCGGCGTCGAGGCAATCAGCCCATCGCATGCATAGGTCGTGAGATAGACCGGATCGGTCACACAGCAGCCGCTGGCATCGTGCTCGCCAATGCTGGTTTCGAGGCGGACGACGCGCGCGAGCGTGCCGCGGCTGACCACGACGTCGTTCAGCGCATCGTGCACGCCTAATTCTTCGTTATCCCGCGTGGCGATGGTGCGCAACATCATGCGCTCTTCCATCCAGCCCTCGCCGTTGAGCAGACGCGGCAGCATGTCTCGCCAGGTGGCGGGCTGCAGCTCGGACAGAAACCCGAGCCGGCCCATATTGATCGAGACCACCGGCACATCATGTGGCGCGCCCACCCGCGCGGCGCGCAAGGTGCTGCCATCGCCGCCCAGGACTACAATCAGCCCTATTTTGGGGATGATGGCTTGCAGCGAGGGCGTGTCCCAGGTGTTGGCGCGGTAACATGCGACGCCCCATTCACCCAGCGCCTTTTCGATTTCTGCAGCCACTTCGCCGGTCGCTGGCACCTTCGGATGGTCGAGCACTCCAACAGCTTTGATCATGATTTAAGACGAGAACTTACTTCATCAACGAGGGCGTCCCGGCCACACACGCTTTCAGTGCCGCTGGCAAGATCTTTCAGTTTGACCTGGTGATTGGCGAATTCGGATTCCCCGGCAATCACAGCCAGACGAAAACCTTTGCGGCTGGCATATTTCAACTGATCACCCAACCGGCCCTTTTCCAGATAGATCTCGGTCGGAATGGCGCGGTCTCGCAGATCGGCCGCAATGCGCAGGTAGTGTTGGGTCTGGCTGGGATCGAGCACGGTCACGAGCACCTTGGCCGGCGTTGCGGCACTCACCGGCAACACGCCGTTCTCAATCAGCGTAAACATCAGGCGGCTAAACCCAATCGAGATGCCAACGCCGGGCAACTTATCCGTGGTGAAGTAGCTGGCCAGATCGTCATAGCGGCCACCGCTGCAAATACTGCCGAGCTCGGGGTGGGCGATTAAGCGGGTCTCATACACGGTGCCGGTGTAGTAGCCCAGGCCGCGCGCGATGGTTAAATCAACCTTAAAGAAATCGTCCGGCACACCCAGGCTGCGCACGCCGGCCACCACTTCACTCAGCTCGCTCACGCCCTGGGCAAAAGTGGCATTGCGCATGCTCGGCGCGTTGCGCAATTGGGTCAGCAATTCGTCCGTGGGCGCATGGGTGTTGGCGAAATCCACAATGGCTTTTGCAGCCGCCTCGGCCACACCCAGCCGATTCACTAGATCAAGTTGCACCTTCTCCGGCCCAATCTTCTCGATCTTGTCCACCACCCGCAACACCTCGGCCACCTTGTCTTCGGCAATGCCCAGGTCGCCATAGAAGCCCTGCAGCAACCGGCGGTTGTTGATGCGAATGACGAAGGCTCCGATCTGCATCTCGCGGAAGATGCGATAGATCACGGCCGGCATCTCTGCGTCGTTGATGAGGCCGAGCGAGTTGCGGCCGATCACGTCGATATCGCATTGGTAGAACTCGCGATAACGGCCTTTTTGAGGGCGTTCGCCCCGCCACACCTTTTGGATCTGGTAGCGCCGGAACGGAAACGTCAGCTTGTCCTTGTGCTGCGCCACATAGCGGGCCAGCGGCACGGTCAGGTCGAAGTGCAAGGCCACATCGGTGTCGGGCGATTCATTGGCCTCGACGAACAGCCGCGACAGGGCGAAGATTTCCTTCTCCTCGCCGCCCTTGGAGCTCAGAATATCCTTGCGCTCGACCGACGGCGTTTCGATGGGGGTGAAGCCGAACAGCTCGAAGTTGCTTCGAATAATGTCGAGGCAGCGGTTAAAGACCAACTGCTGCTCGGGTAGTAACTCGGGAAAGCCGCTGACGGGTTTGGGGGTGATTACAGCCATGATGCTTGGATCTTGTGTCAACTGAACAGGCGCGGCCATTTTCGCACAACCACATTTGTTTTTCACCACATAGACACGAAGCAGTACACGAAGATCACAAAGTTGTCCTTGTGCCCTTCGTGTCTATGTGGTGATTCTGATTTATTCACGGATGTAACGCAGTTCTTTGCTGACCCTTCGGCAAAGCATCCTGAGCGGAGCGGCCGTGTCGCCTGTGCTGAAGTTGTTGCTCAATTGGCCGTGCAGTCGAAGGAGCGCTCTAGGGAGAGTTAGGTCTGCGTAACTCTCCCTAGAGCGCTCCGTCGACTGCACGCGCAGTTTGGTTCGTGTGTTTTTTATAAAACCCAAGCGCGTTCCGCTCAGGATGCTTTCGATAGAGGGTGCGCAACATCAGTTATTCAGCCCACACACGACTGGGATCAAACACAAAACCTCGCAGCAGACGCGAATGGTAGAGGCCATCGGCGTCGGGCAAGGCTGGTTGATAGCCGTTCTGACTCAGCACGAAATACTCGATCTGTCGGTGGTCGGTGTCGATGATCCAGTACTCGGGGATGCCGGCCATCTGGTAGTCGATGAGCTTCTCGTGGCGGTCGCGGTGCAGGGTGCGCTGGTCGCCGATCTCGATCACCAGCCCCACGCCGTGGCTGTTAACGTAGTTCTCCTGCAAGGCGTCGCCGTATTCGCTGGGGATGTAGAGCAGATCGGGCTCACGGCCACGCTGCATTTCCTCGGGCATGCGAATGGCGAACGGCGCGCGCATGAGCAGGCCCATCTCGTTGCCGTCGATAAACCCGCCCAACTCATCCAACAGGATATCGCGCACGCGCAGTTCGGCCTCCGAGAGCGGCGGCAGCACATCGATTTCGCCGTCGATCCACTCGCAGATCTGGTCTTCGGGATGGTGGGCGTACTGGTAAAACGGAATCATATGGACCTCAGTTAAGTGGTTGGTGGCTGGTGGTTTGTGGTGGGTTGGTGTGGGGTTGGTGGGTCTGTGTGTTTGTTAGTATTGTATTGATGTTGAGTAAAAAGAAAACAAAAAAAAA
>JBBQST010000236.1:0-7252 GCA_038213625.1 Thermoflexales bacterium | reverse complement strand
GGGAATCGGCGACGCAGAGTTTTACCAAAAATTTGAAGACCTGCATGGGGAAGGCTGGCACGATGGTCAGATTGGTCCACTCATGACCACCTGGATGACCCATGACAATCGGCATCTTGGGATGATTGAATGCCTCATTGGCATTCAGGGTATGCATGGAACTGCCGATAGCTAGCGCCCTGATTTATAGCCTCCACGGCCACCCATCGGCATGGCCTCTCTGACCCGCACAGTATGCTTCGGCCCATGAACGACAACCACTCCCCTTTGGATATTCGCCTCACTCAAACCGTCACCGATGAAGATCACCAGACTCTGTTCGGCTGGGGCGACGATGTATTCCGCGCACGCGGCATCCGCTTCCACTGCCGCAAAGGCGAGATGCATCTCATGGGCACTGTGGACGGCCAACTGGTCAGCCACGCCGGCATGGTCAACGCCGAGGCGCGGGTGGCGGGGCAGCCGATGAGGGTCGGCGGCATCGGCGGCGTGGTCACCGTGGGCACGGCTCAACGTAAAGGCTATGCCGCGCGCATGCTGCAACAGGCACTGGCCTACATGGGCGAAACCTGGCAGGTTGAATTCGGTATGTTGTTCTGCCTGCCGCATGTGTTGCCGTTTTATGCCGGCCTGGGCTGGCAGAAAGTCGCTTCACCCGTTTCCATCGCGCAACCCGAGGGCCGTGTGCTGTCGCCACTGGCGGCGATGGTGATGCCGTGCGCAGGTGGGCGCGTGTGGCCGGCTGGCCCGGTTGAGCTGGACTTGCCGTGGTGATCTGGCCGTGTGAGATTAGGGATTAATGCAGAGGGGATTTTGGACAGAATGACAGAATTCACAAAATGGGAGCGCCATTTACAGGTCTCTTTCAGCGTCTATTCTGTCATTCTGTCCAAAATCCGAAAAATCATGGCTATGGCCCAGCTTCACGCCCATTCAAAAGCCCTTCAATCACCGGCAACACCTCACGCGCCAGCCGAACCAGCTCGGCATCGCCCTGCAATCTGCTCGCTTCATCGCGCAACTGTGTCTCACTGAGCCTGGGGCCGAACGCGGCTCGCAATGCGCTCAAGCTATGTTTGACCGCCGCAGTCTTCGCGGCGGATACATCTGGCACGGCGTCCTGCTTCGCAGCGGGTTTGGCCGGCTCGGCTCGCGCAATCTCGGCCGCGACACTGGCCTGGGTCCATACCTCCGCGCCTTTCTCCGCCGCCAGTTGCTCCATGTTTTTGAGCACCCGCACCTGCACGGCCGGCGTCTCGCGCAGCTTGAACAGTGGCCGCAGCGCCCGCCCATTCAGCCGGTGCCGCAAAATAATGGCGATGGCTTCGGGTGGAAATCCAAATGCCTCGGTCGCGTTCCAGCGCCACTGCATGGTCTTGCCCAGCGCCTTTTCCACGGCCTGCCACTCCACCAGGCCGCGCTGTTTGCCCTCGCGCTTGTGGTCGATCTCGGCCAGTTGATTAAATGTCTCCAGCGTGTTGAAGTCCGGCACCGGCTGACCCGACATCTCCAGCCGCGCCATCCACGCGCCGATGCCCATCTCGATCGCGCTCAGGTCTTCGCGCTCCAGGTTCTCCACCAGCTTTTTAGTGTAGTCGTCCTTCGAGCGGTCGCGCACCACGGCCTCGATGTGCTCGAACCTGCGCTCGCCACACGCCACCAGCCATGCGTGCGCCAGCGTGCGGCACTCGCCGTTTTGCACCTCGTAGGCGCCGTCGTCGTTGGCGAACACATTAATCGCTTCCAACAGGCCGTGCTGATGAATGCTCCAGGCTCGCTCGCGAATCACATTCAGCCGTGCGTCGCCGGCCGCCGTTTCGTCCGGCTGATATTCCGCGTGCAGCGCCGCTTGCGTATTCTGGGCCCACTGGCGCATCGCATCTACTAAATCCAACCCGCCGGCAATTCGCCTGGCCAGCTCAGGGGCCAATAGCTTGCGCGGCTGGTTCAAGTTCAGCCGAATGAGCTTGAGCGGAATCTTGAGCGGCTTGCCGGTGGCTTGCCGTGTGCTGGGGTTAACCTCGGCCGCTTCGTTCGTGGCACTGCTTTGCCGATCAAACGTCACACTGCCCAGAATCGCCGTCATCCGGTTCGGCGCGCTAAATTTGCGGCTCAAGTCGTCACCCCAATAATTTTCTTGCTCACATCGGCAAACGCCTGGGTCACGTCAGTCCAGTGATCACTGTTGCCGCTGTCGTAGCCAAACATATCCAGGCATTCCTTGGCCGCCATCGGCACGGCCACCCGGTCGGGCACGCAGCCGAGGAAGCCCTTGCCAAAGGTTTGCTGCACCGTCTCCAACGCCTCGCGGTGCATAGTCTTGCGCTCGTCAAATTTCAAGATCACCACGCCGGCTACTTTCAGCTCGGGCAGCCGATACAGCTTGCGAATGGTCTTGTTGATCTGGCCGACTTCCTTGTTGAGGTATTGCATGCCGACCAGCGCAAACGGCTCCGGCTCCACCGGAATCACGACTGTGTCTGCCGCCACCAGCGCATTCAACTTGAGCAGGTTGCCGCGATCCGGCGGCACGTCCATCACGATGTAGTCGTAGCGGCCCTCGATCTGCTCCAACCAGCTCGCCAGCCGCGACTCGCCGCCCACGCCGTTGAGCAATTCAACATTTGCCACCGACGCGCTCTCGTGGCAGCGAATCACATCGATGGTGAAATTGCTGGGTTTGCGGCCCACCCGCAGCTCGGCCGTGATGATGGCGTCCTCGGGTTGCACATCGTCGGCGCACAGCACGTGGTAGATCGTGCAGCCAGGGTCGTTGCCGTGGGCCTCGTCGTAGCCGAGCCAGATGCTGGTCGCATCAGCCTTGGGGTCGAGGTCGATGAACAGCACGCGGCCGGGGCTGTGATAGCGGGTCAGCCAGCCGGCGATATTGACAGCCAGGGTGGTCTTGCCCACCCCACCCTTGTCGCTGGCCACCACAATTTTCAGGGCCGGTTTTTTTGCAGCAGTTGCCACAGTCTCACGCATACGAATTGTTTTTAGTTCAGCAGAGTGCCTGGGTTGAGCTTCGCTTCGGAGACCCCCGACCCCTAAAGGGGAGTCGCTGATTTACTCAGCGACTCCCCTTTAGGGGTCGGGGGTCCTGTGACGTATCTCCGGCACAAATCGATTTCGGTAATAGATGTTCATGAGCGCGTCACACACTTCTACGATACGCCCATCGGCAACGCCCACGCATCGGCCAGCCGCGCGGCACGCGGCAGGGCTTGGAACGCGGCTTCACTCACCACCGGGCATTGGAAGCGCTGGCCGGCCGGCATCAATAGCGTATCGCCGTCGCCGAGTTGCCAGTGACAATCCAGGTTGGGCGCGCCGGCCGCCAGCTCAGACTCGGCCGCGCTGTTCATCTGGCCGACCATGCGCGCCTGAAATTGCGCCGCCAACCTGCCGCCCAGGACATCGGTCGACACCTGTGTGGTTGCTGCGATGATGTGCACGCCCACACGGCCGCCGCGCGCCATCAACTCCATCAGCACAAACGGCGGCTGCCGCAGCCAGCGCTCGGCCTCAGTCAGCAGCAATACAAATTTGGGCGATTGCGTCACACTGGTTTCGCGGCGTGCCACTTCGCTCAAAACCCACTCCAACAGTTGGCGCGCCTCCAGGGCCGAGGCCGGCGGCTTGCACAGCATATGCGCCATTTGCAGCACCGAGTCTGATAGCACATGCGCGTCATCGAGCGGAATGAAGCGCAGTTGGCCGGGCCGGTTTTGGCGCGCCAGTTGATACATGAGCGCGCGAAACAGCATCACCCGCTCGGTGTGGCTGGTCACCATCAGCACATGCGATGTGCGCACATTATCCAGGTCGAGCTCGGCATCGCCATAGTCCGAGATGAGCGGCCCCATCAACACGCGCGCGCCGCTCAGGATGGCCTGATTGTCGTCGAGGTGGATCGGCCGTGGCACGGGTGCCGGCAACTCGATCAGCGCCAGGCCGTCCTCGCGCTGGCTGACCCGCACAAACGGCGCGCCGACGCGAAACTGGATGTATTCGGCCAGCCCCTGTAATTGCTGTTGCGCCGTCCCCACGGACGCCGTTGCAGCCGGCACGCGATCCGCGCACACATCCACACACAGCGTCATGGTGCGGCCTACGTGGCGCGGCTGGCCCACCACCTGCAAGCTGGGGGCCATGTTGCGCGCGCCGTGCACAAACAGCGACCACACCCGCTCGGCCGGGGGGAGCGAGGCTGTGCTGTCGGGTGCCGCCATTGGCAGGGTTGCGGACAAGGCTGGATTCAACATCGGTTCTAACTTTACTTCGCTTGAATATGCTCGTTGTGAAAGGAACGTCTCTACCTTACAACGTCATTCCCGCGCAGGCGGGAATCCAGGCGTAACCACAACGCTACAGCTGATCCAGCCCTGGATTCCCGCCTGCGCGGGAATGACGAGTTACATTATTTGCTTTGATTCATGACGAGAAGCGCCAACATTTGTTTCTGCTCAATCCGGTTCGATCACCATCGAGCGCGTCGATTCTAGGTCACCTTCGCGGCGCGTGTCGCCCCGCACACCGCGCACGCCCTTCGCATCCCATTTTGCCAGAATATCCTCGTTGCCGAATCGGTGGCGATGTGACGTGACGCGAGATGGTGGCACAGGCGCATTTGCCGGCCAACACACTCGCGGCTCGTCCACAATGTGCGCCGAGTGTTGCGCCGCGGCGCGAATGCGGGCCATGGTCTCACGCGAGCGCATGAACGCGTCCCACATTTTCACCACGGCCGGCCGCACCGACAAAATCACAAACACCAATACCACCGTGCCCAAAATTGCGCCGACGCTGATGAGCAGCACCTGCCAGATCGACTCGTTGCGCTGGCGGGTTTGCTCGGCCTCCACCTGTTGCACCTCTACGCGTTGTTGCTGTTCGATGGCAGTCGCGGTGGCATTCGCCTCGGCGGCCAGACGCTGGTTGTAGGCGGTAACAGCAACGGCGGTCTGGGTCGTCTGTATCTCTTGCGCGGCGCGGATGACCTGAATGTGTTGGGCCGTGGCCTCGGCGGCGATGGCTTGATCAGTGGCGCGAACCTCGCTGGCCAGCCGTGCTGCCTGGGCTTGTTGGGCGGCTTCATTGGCGGTGCGGGTGGTGGCAAGTTCGCTCTGGCGCGCAGTCTCAGTGGCGCTGGCGCTGGCCGTTTGCGCTTCCTGGGTGGCTTTGGCGATGCGCTCCAATTGCTGGCGGGCGGCTCTGGCCTGGGCTTCGGTGACGGCGGCGGTGCCGAGCGGGTCGAGGCCGCCGGGCTGGGTGGGTGCCGTGGCGCAGGCGGCGAGGGTGGTGATGAGGATGCCGAGGAGGATGGCTTGGGCGAGGGGGTGGGTTCCGCCGGAGTGCAAGCTGATTGTGGCACTCGCCTGTTTTGCTGATGGGCTGGGTCGGTGCCGGGCCATGAATGCCGTGAGCATTGTGCGACATCGGTTGATGAAGGTTGAGAAATAAAATCGGTAAAGTGTCAAGGAAAGTCTTGACATAGCAACGTCATTCCCGCGGAGGCGGGAATCTAGGCGCAACCCCGACGTTACTGTAATTGGGACGCCTGGATTCCCGCCTCCGCGGGAATGACGGCTATAGGTATAGCTTTCGATCATGACTCGCATTCGCCGTTTTTCTTTTACAGGTTTTATTTCTTAACCTTTATCAACCTTCATCAACCGACGCCTACGAGTGGTAAACCTGCTGTGCGGGTTGGGGCTCGTGAGTTGATTTCATTGCCAGGATTATTCGGCATCATCGGCATGACAAAGCTCTCGCAGCGCATCAGTGACGAGGCGCACGCGGATGCGGCTGTTGCTGGGTTTGGGGCCGGTGACCAGTAGCTCGCGCTCGGCCAGTTGGCTGCCGATGTCGGCGATGATGTGTTTGGGCACGCGGGTCTGTTCCGTCCGGCTGGCGTTGAAGCCCTCGAACAGCCGGCCAATCGCGAACTCGCCGGCCAGGTGCTGGTCGGCATAGCGCACCAGGGCGCTGGTGATGGAATCGAGCTTGGGCGCGATGGACGCGACCTCGACCGTGGTTGAGGTCGCGGCCGTCGCAGACGACGGTGGCGGGAACTGCTCGCTGATGGTTTTGAGTGATTCATCACTGAGGAAGAAGCCCTGCACCTCCACCACGCGGCGCGATTCATCGGCCAGCAACATGCGCCCCTTGGCCTCGTAGGGGATGCGCTCGGCCCCGCGCGCGCCCAGGACGATCTCGGAGTCCGAGGGCGTGGGCACCGAGAAGCACATGCGATAGGTGCATCAGCGGCGAATCTTCATGTCCACCACATCGGCTGTCGGATCTGTGGTGGTGAGGATTAGGGTGATGCCGAGGCCGCTGCCCTTGCTGGCCAATCGGCTGAGCAAAGCCTCCAAGGTCTTGTCGCCCTCGGCCCGCGCCTGCAACACCAGGTCCACAAACTCATCGACCACCAGCAGAATCAGCGGCAATTTTTCGCGACCGGCTTGAACGGCCATGTCGTTGTATTTGCTGAAGGTGCGCGCGCCGGGGAGCTCGCCGAGCAGTTGGCCGCGGCGATCCATCTCATCGACCATGCGCCGGATGAGTGCGCCGGCGGCGGCCCAATCGCGCGCAATGGCGGCGGCCACCGGCTGCACCAAATGCGGCACCCCACCCCACAACGCCAGCTCCGAGGCCTTGGTGTCGATGAGCGCGAGTTGCAGCGTGGCCGGCGTCTCGCACAGCACGCTGGAGGCGATGAGGGTGTGTAGCAACGTGCTCTTGCCGGAGCGCGTGGTGCCGCCGATGAGGAAGTGGCCGACCTCGCAGGCGGTCTTCCAGATGGGGCCGGCGGCGCTGTGGCCGAGCGGCAACATATAGGGGCCAGGTGGGCGATGACTCAAATCGAAATCGACGCGCTTGGGCAGGCGCGGCGCGGGCTTTTTGGCATCGACCTTGTGCAGCCACGTGAGATACGTGACGCCGTTGTCCTGGGCCAGCACGATGGGCGCGCCGTTGGTCAGGTTCTGGCAGGCGTCGGTGAGGCCGATGATCGTGGCCTCAGTTTTGAGATCGACGGAGCGCAGGCCGTAGGGCAGCCGCTGCATGTCGACGCTGAACTTGAGCCAGGTGCGGCCGTCGTGAGACTGCACCGTCTCGGCCACATTGACGATGACCCGGTGTATCCGGCCCTCGCGGTCGCGGTAGCAATGGCCCATGCGTTCGAGCGTCGAAATAATTCGCTCGGTGATCTCGCGAGCGCGGGCGCGGGCCACCTCGGCGGGCGGGG
>JBBQST010000235.1:0-7359 GCA_038213625.1 Thermoflexales bacterium | reverse complement strand
CGGCTCAGCGCGGACAACCGGATGATCTTTGGCGGGCGGGCCAGCTTTGTGCCCGAAACGCCTAACACGGTGCGCGAGAGTGCGGCCATTTTGCAGCGCGGCATGGTGGAAGTGCATCCGCAACTGGCACAGGCCCAAATTGCGTATGCCTGGGGCGGCACGCTGGGCTTCACGTTCGATCTATTGCCTCACGCCGGCCAGACCCAAAACGGCCTGCATTACGCGCTTGGGTGCGGCGGCCATGGGGTGGCCATGCTCAGCCATCTGGGCGCGTGTGTGGCTCGCAAGATGGCCGGCGAGAAGGATGCCAATCCGATATTCGATCTGCCCACACCCGGCGCGCCGCTGGGGCTCTACAACGGCAAGCCCTGGTTTTTGCCGCTGGTGGGGATGTACTACCGCCTGCGCGATCGATTCAGTTAATCACGCGACAGGCGCTGGCACTGTTGTAACTGATCGGGCCAAATAGACAATAAAAATACGAATAATGTCCGATTGTTAATGGAATAATTACCCCTTTAATATGTGTTTAAAGACAGTGTTAGATTCACTTTAACCAAGTGAGCATAGGGGGAATATGTTCGTGGACCGTCGCCAAAAGCGCAATCGAGTTCGTTGTGTCAATCAATATGGCACTCATGGCATTCAATCTGGCCTTATTTTTTCGCTATTATTACTGGCCCTTGGTAATCCCAGCGCAGCTCAGGCCGCTCATTCCAACACGCCTTTATCGAATCCCTCAACGCGATTCACCTCATTCATCACAGCACCTGCCGCACAGCCGCACGAGGCCCCAAACTGGTCTCCCGCATTGGCACCTCCGCTTCAGGACACAGAACCCGTCACACCGACACCGGTTCCCTTTGTGCCCCGCGCCGTCAAGCCATTGGAGTTGCCGCCCGGCACGGTCAACATTGCCCTGCTCGGCATCGACACCCGGCCGCAGTTCGACTATCACAACACCGACGTCATCATCATCGCCAGCATTAACCCCGACATTCCCTCGGTCACCCTGCTGTCGATTCCGCGCGATACCTATTCGTATATGCCCCGGCGCTATTTGGGCAAGATCAATCAGGCCTGGGGCATCGGCGGCTTCGAGCTCTTTACCAAGACGCTGATGCACAACTTCGGCTTGAAGATCGATCACTATGCGATGGTGAACTTTCAAGCTCTGGTGCACAGCGTGGACAGCTTTGACGGCATCGATGTGGTGGCCACCTGCCCCATCTACCATATTTTCCCGCGCGATCCGTTCTATGTGGGCGGGCTGGTGGTCGCCAAAGATTACACCGACCAGTTCACCGGCGAGGTCTATCCGGCCGGTACGCTGGTGCCGACCCAGACCATCGACATTCCCAAACCCGGTATTTACGCGTTAAACGGCTTGCAGGCGCTGGCCTATGTGCGGGCGCGCAAGGGCATTCCGGGCGGGGATGTGGATCGTGGCCGGCGCGAGATTCGGGTCATTCGCGCGCTGTTTGCCAAAGCCAAGCAAATTGGCACGCTGGCGAAAATTCCTGAATTGCTGGCCGAGTTTCAGAACGATATCGAGACCGATCTCACCCTGCCCGATCTGCTGGCCTTTGCAGGCATGGCCGACCGCTTCGACGACACGGTCATTCGCAGCCGCTTTCTGGATCCGGGCGGCGCCAACGGCCAGGCTGTCTCCGACGACGCACTCTACAACCCAAATCACAGCGACAACTTTTGGCGACAACGGCGCGACTATCTGCAAAACACCCTGACCGTGTCGGTCAACCAGAAGACCAACGACAGCATTCCCATCGAGGTGGTGAACGGCACCAGCGACGCCGGCTTTGCCACTGCCGCCACCGACCGATTGAACGAACTGGGTTTCCGGGTGGTCAATATTCGGGCCGCCAGCGCAAGTCAGGCGAGAACCCAGATCATCGACCACACCTCGACCAAGAAGGGCAGCGCGGTGCCGTTGCTGCTGCGCACCTTTGGCCTGAGAAACGACCAGGTTGTGGCCGACCCGCAGGCGGAGGGCGTGCGCTACACCATCATCGTCGGCCCGGACTTCAACACCTGCTACTACGCGCCCACCTTGCAGGCCAGTGGCAGCACCGAGATCGACACGGCCGCCGCGCCGGTGGACCCGCTTCAGGGGCTGCCGGAGAACATCAAAGTCGTTGCCCCACTGCAGACGCCGGTTCCCACCGCTAAAACAACATCCTCTACGGTGTCCTCAACCACTCGCACCACATCCGTGCCTGCCAAAACCGCCCAGCCAACCACGCGCCCCGCGCTTACACCGACACCCGCCGCGCAGGCATTTGTGTTTGTGGCCGGCAGCACCGCCATCAACATCCGGCAAACACCCAGCCTCGAAGGTGCCATCATCGGCAGCCTGGCAAGCGGCGAACAGGCCCTGATTGTGGGCCGCAGCACAGACAATGAATGGTTCCAGATTCGCACCCTCCAAAACGGCATCGGCTGGGTGAACCGCGGCGTGGTGCAAGTGCAGGGCGACGCCTCACGCGTGCCGATTGGGTAATGCGGCGATGAGCGCGGCGATGTTGAAAGTTAAGAAGTAAAACCGGCAAAAGAAAAATGGCGAATACGAGCTGGGGGGAAGATCCTAAATTTATGCCGTCATTCCCGCGGAGGCGGGAATCCAGGCGTAACCCCAACGCATTAGGTGATGGAAGGTCTGGATTCTGCCCCGCTGCGGGGACGCCTCCGCGAGAATGACGTTGTGATGTAAAGACTTTCCTTGACGGTTCGTTTTACCAGTTTTCATTCCTAATTTTCATCAGCACCGCGCGGACGTGACTTCAGCCGCTGCACACCACGCAACCGCTATTTCACATCCAACGGCCGAAAATTCACATTCAGTGCCTGCAACCGCTGAAGATGGGTGGGTAGCCGGCCCGAGAAATCCTGATACGAGCGTTGCTCCCGCGGCGTCCAAAGCACTTCGGACAGGGCGCAGGTGCGTGGGAAGGCCATGTATTCCAGTTGCTCGGGGGTGGGGATGTATTCGGTCCAGTGCTGGCATTGTGCGCCCAGCACGTGTTGGGCCTGGGTTGCATCCAATTCGGCCGGGATAGGTTCGTATGAATACACCTTGGCCAGGGTCAACCCATTGCCAATGGCCAGCGGCTCGTTGGCGCGATCGGGCGACTGGTAGTAATCAAAGTAGGTGTGGGTGGTGGGTGCCATCACCACATCGTGGCCAGCTTTGGCCGCGGCAATGCCGCCCTCTTCGCCCCGCCACGACATGACCACGGCATTCTGAGCCAGCCCGCCCTCCAGAATTTCATCCCAACCCACCAGCGTGCGGCCGTTCTCGGTCAGAAACGTGTCCATCTGGC
Source organism: Thermoflexales bacterium (assembly GCA_038213625.1). Classification (GTDB taxonomy): domain Bacteria; phylum Chloroflexota; class Anaerolineae; order J036; family Brachytrichaceae; genus JANMVQ01. The sequence continues at coordinate 4,018 of JBBQST010000235.1, read as the reverse complement.
GGATGAACCAGCTTTGCAGCTCGTCCTCGGTTTTGAGGCCCAGCTCGCGCATCCGGGTCTGGGCATTCTCGCTCTGCTTCCACTCGTCCTTGGGGCACTCGTCGCCGCCGACGTGAATATATTTGTTGGGGAAGATGTCGATGACTTCGCGCAGCACATTCTTGAAGAACTCGATGGTCGTATCCTGGACATTGAGCACTTCTTTGAACACGCCCCAATGTGTCGCGGCCTCGACCACCAGCTTGTCCAGCTCATCGGCATTGCCCAGCTCGGGATAGGCCGAGATGGCGGCCATGGCATGGCCCGGCATCTCAATCTCGGGCAGCACGGCCACATGCCGCTCGGCCGCATACGCCACCACTTCGCGCGCTTCATCCTGCGTGTAAAAGCCGCCGTGGGGCGTGCCATCGAAACGCACGTTCTCGTCGCGCTCGTGGCCGACGCGGGTTTCCTTGCGCCAGCCGCCGATCTCGGTCAGCCTGGGGTAGCGTTTGATCTCGATCCGCCAGCCCTGGTCCTCGGTCAGATGCCAGTGAAACACGTTCATCTTGTGCAGGGCCAGGGTGTCGATGAACTTCTTCACGGCCTCCAACGGCATGAAGTGGCGGCAACAATCCAGATGCGCGCCGCGCCACCCAAAGCGGGGCTGGTCGGCAATCCGCACGCCCGGCACCAACCAGCTCACGGTGGAAGAGTCTTCGGGTGGGCTCGATTCAAAAATCTGCGGCGGCAACAGTTGGCGCAGGGTTTGCGCGGCATAGAACAAGCCGGCCTCGGTGGCCGCGCGAATCTCGATGCGCCGGGGCTGCACCACCAGAGTGTAGCCTTCTGCACCCCGCTCCGTCTCGCCCGCATTGAGCACCAGCGCAATCTCGGAGCGCGGGTCCGACAAAGGCGCTTGCGGCGGTTGAATGGGCAGTGGGAAGCCAGTGGCCGGCCGCAGCCACGCCGCCAGTTGCTCCGCCTTGCGCCGGGCCATTTCACCGGCCACGATCACGGTGTTGGCCGTGATGAGAAAGGGATCGCCGGTGGGTTCCAGGCTGGCCGGTTGGGGAACGACAGCCACGCCTGCCAGCGTCGAGGGCGCGGTCGATGAGGTCGAGTTGGACATATGCCGCAAGCATATATCGAGATGCCAATTTGCAATGTGCAGACGCAAATATGTTTGCCGGGAATTTGTCCTAGGTAGGTCGGCAAAAGTTCTTTACGCGATGTGCATGGTAGGGGCGCAGCATGCTGCGCCCCATTGGCACGAAATTAAGCAGCGTTAGGCTCATCTTGAGCTTCGTCAATGGACCCCCGACCCCTAAAGGGGAGTCGAACACTTCATCAGCGACTCCCCTTTAGGGGTCGGGGGTCTCTGAGGCCGCACTCAATTAAAGCGTTTTGCTGGGTTCTCGCACGCATTATTCCTTATTTTCGTGCCTATGGGGCGCAGCATGCGGGCGGCTGCCGCCACGCCCCTACGAAGCCAGATTGCACACTTCTGCTGTTACCACAACGACTCGGCTAACCTTCAGTTTCTTTTGGCGACTTACTTAGGTTCACACCTAAGGCGATGCGCCAGAGGGGCAGCGTTGGATGTACGCGGCAACCCACCTCAGACCCTTTGGGAGGCGCAGATCGAATCTGGGCGAGTTTATGCGGCCATGCGCCACCCGAAGGGTCTTACCTACACTCGCGCCCAACAGTGCATGCTTCCTGAGGGGCAACGCCCCAGGACATAGCCGGCGCCCCCATTGAGGGCTGAAGGCCCGACCTATTCTTTCAATCACTATTCTTTCAATCACGTTGCATGGGCCTTACACGACACCGCAAACAAAAGCGGCCTCGTTGTTCAACACAACGAGGCCGCTTACCTGGTTCGATCCAACGCGCGTTCGCACGCGTTCACCTAGAACAGGTTCCACAAATACTGGTTGTAAACCTCGTGGTGGTATTGGACTTCCTGGGGTTTGACAACGGTGCCGAGCAGGCGGGCGCAGCGGTCGGCGCTGCCCTGCTTGAGGTCGGCATAGCGCGCCTTCACATCCTCGCCCAACAGCGTCGTCGCCCACTCCGAATTTCTGAAATGGGTGATCGCGTCGTAGATGTTGTCCGGCAGATAGCGCTGCGCCTGCCGCAACCCCTTCTCTTTGCTGATCGAGCCTTCCAGCCCGGTGCGGAACACCGCCAGCATCACCAGGTATGGGTTCGCATCCGGCGCCACCGAGCGCACCTCGGTCCGGCTGCTCTTCTCGTTGCCGATCGGAATGCGCACCATCGAGCCACGGTCCACGGCCGAGGCTTTGATCTGGTTGGGCGCCTCAAAGTGCGGGTCGAGCCGGCGATACGCGTTCACCGAGCTGTTCAGCAACAGGCAGGTGTCGTTGCCCGCCGTCAGAATCCGGTCCACAAAGTTCCAGGCGAACTTGCTCAGCTTCTCCTCGCCCTTGGGATCCCAGAACAGGTTCTTGCCGTTCTTGCTGACCGAGATATTGGTGTGCATGCCGTTGCCGTTGACGCCCACCATCGGCTTGGGCAGGAAGCTGGCAGTCATGCCCTGGCTGGTGGCGACCTGGCGGCAGATCAGCTTGTAGAGCTGGATCGTGTCGGCCGCAGCCACCACTTCGCCGTAGGTGTAGTTGATCTCGAACTGCGACGGCGCCACCTCGGGGTGATCCTTCTCGTTCTGGAAGCCCATCGCGCGCTGCACTTCGGCCACGCTGTCGATGAACGTGCGCAGCGAGTCGCCGGGCAGTGAGTGGTAGTAGCCACCGGTGTTGACATACTCGAACTTGCCGGTCTCGTGGAAGCGGCGCTCGGCATCCAGCCCCTTGAACAGGAAGCCTTCGATCTCGTTGGCCGCGTTCAGGGTGTAGCCATCGGTGTCATACATCCGGTTGGCGAAGGCCTTGAGCACGCCGCGAATGTCGGCGCTGTAGGGCGAGCCGTCCTTGTCGATGACCTCGCCGAACACCAGCACCTTGCCGGGGCCGAAGAAGTCGGCCGGTGCCCAATAGAACGCGCTCCAGTCGATGGCCAGCCGCAGGTCGGACTCGCGCTGGGCGGTGAAGCCGCGGATCGAGGAGCCGTCGAACGTGAGGTTGTCGGCCGACTTGATCAGGAATTTCTTGTCATAGTCGAGCATGTGCAGCCGGCCTTCCAGGTCGCTGAACAACACGGTCACGGCCTTGATGCGCCTCTCATCGGTCAGATATTTCAAGCGCTCTTCCTGCAACACATCCATCGGCGTGCGGGCCATGCGCTGGGCCTTGACGGCGAGGTTCAGGTCTTCCAGCTCGCCGTAGGGCAGCTCCAAAAAATCTCGTAGCATGGTTGTCATGTTCTCCTTAGTCGAAATATGGCAATGCGTGATTAGTCTTTAGTCGTTAGTGATTAGTGTTGAACTGCTGATTGTGAAGTCTCACTTCAGCCACTAAAAACTAATCACTAATAACTAACAACTAACAACGCTGCTGAGCACACGGAAAAATAAAAAAGGACGCGCGGCACCTGATCTCAGCAGAGTCAGATGCAGCCACGTCCGGGTGACCTTATTCCATTTGCCGGGGCGGATGATATTCGGCAGTGGGGGTTTCGTCAAGGAAATTCATAATGGAATCTTCCCTCTTTCTGATGCGCGTTTCGTGGGGGGATTCGGAATCGTCGACGACGACGTCGACGTCGACGTCGACGATATCCCTAGCATTACGCTAAGACCAACAGCAACCGGCCCACTATCCGCCTTAGGGCCGAGGGGAACCCGTCGAGCGGACAGTGCCGTTGACGAGTACAATCCCGCTCGGTTATGAGGAAGAAGAACAAGAACACTGTCGCCGGTGCCGGTGCCGCCTGGCTGCTGATCACACTGGTGCTATGCGCCAGCGGTTTGTTTGGATTTATAGTGCCGACTCATATTGCGTCTGCACTTATTTCTCAAAGCGAATCCGCCAATACGCTCCCATATAGCAGAGTCAATGCCCCTGAAGTCCAACCGCCAGATGTATTTGAATTCAATGACACCCCCGACCAAGCA
>JBBQST010000234.1:0-7371 GCA_038213625.1 Thermoflexales bacterium | reverse complement strand
AACAGCGCCAACATTGCGCAGTTCACGCTCGACAACGGCATCAAGGTGTACGCCTACGAAAACTTTGCCAGCCCGGCCATCACGGTAAACGGCTACCTGATCGCGGGCTCGCTGGATGCGACGGACCCGGCCAAGCGCGGTCTGGCCGGCTTTGTGGCCGATTGCCTGACCCGCGGCACCGAACGCTTCAGCTACGAGGATATCTTCGAGCAGACCGAAACCATCGGCGCCAACATCAGTGTCAGCACCGGCACCTTCACCACCGGCTTCTTCATCAAAAGCCTGGCCGAGGACGTGCCAACCATGCTGGACCTGCTGAGCGATGTGCTGCGCCGGCCGACATTTCCCAGGGCCGAGGTGGAGAAAGAGCGTCAGGAGTGGCTGACAGGCTTGCAGGAGCGCACCAACAGCACCTCGACCATGGCCGGCCTGGCGTTCCACGAGATGTGCTACCCCGAATCACATCCCTTTCACTGGAGCAGCGATGGCTATCCCGAGACCGCCAAAGCCATTACCCTGAAAGATGTGCGACAGTTTCACCGTGATTTTTACGCGCCCAAGGACATGGTCATTGTCGTCGTCGGCGCGATGAAGGCCGAGGCCGCGCGCGATGCGGTGGCGGCGGCGTTTGGTGATTGGGCGACGGTGCGGCGCAGCCCGCGCCCCGAGATGCCGTTCGCGCCCGCCATCACTGAACGGGCTCATCGGCACATTACCATGCCGGGTAAAAGCCAGACCAACATTTTGCTGGGGTTTCCCTCGCTGCCGACCAGCCATCCGGACTGGCTGGCCTGTGCGCTGATGGACAGCATTCTGGGCCAGTTTGGGATGTATGGCCGGCTGGGCACCAGCGTGCGCAAGGAAGAGGGGTTGGTGTATTACATCGGCACCCGCTTCGACGGCGGACCGGCGCAGGGGCCGTGGTATTTGTATGCCGGCACCAACCCCAGCACGGTGAATCGTGTGATCGAAGTGGCCTTGCAGGAGGTGCAACGCATTCAACAGCGCAAGGTGACGCCGCGTGAGCTGGATGACAACAAGCACTATTTCACTGGCATCATGCCGCTGCAAATGGAGACGAATGAGGGCATCGCCGGCCAGATTATCAACATGATCCGCTACAACCGAGGCCTCGACTATCTGCTGGAGTATCCCGACCGCGTCAACGCCATCACCCTGGCCGATATTCAGCGCGTAGCCCAACACTGGCTCAATGTCGAAACCTATGTGCTGGCGACGGCGGGACCCTAGAAGAAGGAAAAAGTCAGAAGGCAAAAGGAAAAAGGCGGATGGAACACAACAAGCTCACTGCACTCCCTTCTGATTTTCTTCCTTTTGCCTTCTGACTTTTTCCTTCTTCCTTATTTTCTTCCATGCTAACCACCGGCGCCGACATCCTCCACATTCCGCGGCTTGAAGAGGCGTTGGCCAAGCATGGCATGCGCTTTTTGCAGCGGGTGTATACGCCGCAGGAACTGACGTATTGCCGGGGGCGCGTGCCGGAACTGGCGGCGCGGTTTGCGGCCAAGGAAGCCATCTCCAAAGCGTTGGGCGTGGGCATGCGCATCATGGCGCGCGAGGGCATTTACTGGCATGATGCCGAGGTGATCAACGACTCGCTGGGCAAGCCGACGGTGAATTTGCACGGCAAAGCCAGTCTGCGGGCGCAGGCGCTGGGCCTGACCCAATGGTCCATCAGTCTGACCCACGAGAAAGAGTATGCCATCGCATTCGTGGTGGCTTTGTAGCGTGCGTTTACGCACAGGTGAAACACAACATGGCATTTGCAGTGATTCTTTCGTTTGACGCGGCCAGCACACAGGCGGTTCAGACCTTTACGCGCACGCTCCCGCTGCCGGGGGTGGTGGCGAAGACGGGCGTTCCACCTCATATCACGTTGGCTGGTTTCGCGGAGGCCGAGCCAGCGGCGCTGTTGGATGTGACACGCCACTTCGCCAGCCTGGAGGCACCGATTGAGATTGACCTGCAATCGCTCGGCGCCTTTGCCAGCCCGGACCGGGTTTTGTTTTTGGCCCCGGTGGTCACCCGGGCTTTGCTGGAGATGCACGAGCGTTTTCACACCATGCTGGGCCCGGCCGGGCTGCGAGCGGCGGATTATTGGCTGCCGGGTCAGTGGGTGCCGCACTGCACCCTCGAACAAAGCCTCACCGCGGCCCAACTCGGTGAAGCCATGGCCCAGGCGTCGCAGACCTTTCAGCCGGTTCGCGGCACGCTGGGGCAGATTCACCTGGCCGAATTTTGGCCGCTCAACCTGTTGCTCAGCCTTCCACTGACGGCGTCGGAGGCGGTGCCACCGGAGTCGCCGGCCCCGTCTGTCGAGTAGCGGGAGTCCACTCCAGGCTACCCGCCATATAGTCGCGCGCCACGTGCAAAGACGGCAGCACGACATGGGCCAGTTGGCGCACCGCGTCTGTGGGCGGCAACAAATCCGGGATCATGATCGGGATGGAGCCGGCCGCGTGCGCGCCACGAATGCCGGCGGCGCTGTCCTCGAACACGATGCAGTGGGCGGGATCGATGACCAGCCGGCGGGCTGCTTCCAAAAAGATATCCGGCGCGGGTTTGCCGTGGGTGATCTCGTCGCCGCCGACCAGGGCGTGAATGCGCTCGATCAGGCCGGTTTGGGCGAGGTGGCTCTCGATGGTGCGCCGGCGCGATGAGCTGGCAATCGCGCGCGGCACATGCAGTTTGTCCAGCCAGTCCAGCATCTCGATCAGGCCGGTTTTGAGCGGGACGCCGTTCTCGGCCACATCGGCGTGGATCAATTCGCGCGCGTGCACGGCCACCTGGTCGATGGGAAATTGCGCGCCAAACACCTGCATCAAATGGGCGCGCCAGCCCGGCTCTGGCAGGCCGAGCGTGCCCATGTAAATCTCCGGGGTCATTTCGTAGCCGCTCAACTGGCAGGCCTGGGTCATGCCGCGCTGGGCGACCACTTCGGTGTCGAACATCGTGCCGTCCATGTCGAAGATGACGGCGCTGAATCTGGGTGAAGATGTCATAGGCGTGTAAGTGTACGTGGACTCCACGTACACTTGCACGCATGAACCTGCCCGACCTGCGCATTCTGCCCCTTGAACATCTGGTGCCGCACGAGAAGACGGATCCGCGGCGGGTGAACCCGCTTCTGGAACGGCTTCAGTCTGAATCGGTGCTGGTCAACCCGCCCATCGTCGCGCCGTTTGGCCGCAACGACCCGCGCTTTGTGGTGCTGGACGGCGCAAACCGCACCAGTGCTTTCCGGGCGTTGGGGGTGCCGCATATTCTGGCCCAAGTGGTGAACTACAGCCAGGTGCAACTGAACACCTGGCACCACATCATCACCAGTTGCGACTTCGAGACCCTGATCAACCAGTTGCACACGATCGAGGGCATCAAGCTGTCCGAGGATGACCTGATGAGTGCGCGGGCGCGGCTGGCCCGGCGCGAGGCGATTGCCTATATCTCGTATGGCGAGGCCGTGAATGATGGAACTCAGGCAACTCAAGATAGCGACAACAACCACGCCTCGCCCGCCATCGTGTTGTGCTGCGCCGACAGCACCGGCCAGCGCACCGAGCTGTTGAACCAGTTGGTCGAGCTGTATGAGGGCTGCTCCAAGGTGCAACGCACCACCAGCGACAACATTGCCGATGCGCGCCAGTCGTATCCCGATGCCAGCGCTCTGGTCGTGTTCCCGCGCTACGAGCCGGCCGAGATTCTCGACATTGCCCGGCGCGGCCAGCATGTGCCGGCGGGCATCACCCGGCATGTGTTGCCGGTGCGCGCCCTGCGGCTGAACTACCCGATGGACATTTTGCGCAGCGATGCGCCGCTGGCGCGCAAGCAGGGCCATCTGACCGAGTGGATCTATGAGCGCGTGCAAAGCCGGCGTGTGCGGGCGTATAGCGAGCCGACGGTGATGTTTGATGAGTGAGAAGGCCAGGGTGCGAAATGGATCGAAATGGCTACGAGGCCTTCGGCGCAAACTTCAGCGTGCTCAATGATCGAAGCACTTTTGCGTAATCTGCTGAGTCTGTGTTACCGATATTGATATTTGCATAACGCTTATCATCCAATTGAAGAACAATGAATTGGTAGCTGGCCAAGGGTGCATCTACGGCTCTGCCGGTGGATTTATAGGTGTAGCCGCGATACAAGCCCAGATGAATGGACTCCAGTGCACCATACTGAAATGCAGAATCCTGATACTGCGAAACTTCGATCTGGTTCTGGCGGCTGGCCACTGCAAATTGCTCCAGGCTTCCTCGGGCCGGGATTGCGCGAACGTCTACTGTGACAATGATCCAATCCATGGGCCAATCTTGCTGAAAGTCTTCTCTAAAATCGAAATTGCGAATATGTAAGCTTGCACCTGCATCTGTTCTGAGCAGCATCATGTGCAAGCCCGGCTGCAGGGTCATGGTAGTGCCGTTGACCGGATCAAACACCACTTCTTTTTGGGTCAATTGGGTTAACGAGGCTGTTGGTTCTATGGCTGTCTGCTGAAGTGATTTGGCTTTGGCTGTGGAGTTTGTTGAAGCCGGGGTTGAAAATGTGACACCAGCCGAATGAGTCACATTGCGCGTGGCTTCAGGACGCTCAATCGGCGTTGGTAGGGCCGTGGTTTGGTAGGTGTTACGGCTTTGCCCTAACCAGATGACAAGCCCAGTCAGGCTCAAAAAACCCAAAAGACCAATGAGTGTTGTAGTTGGTTTGCGTTTCATGGCATGGCCTTCCTTTAAATTGCGAGTGTGCTTTGGTGTTATAGCCTTAACCTCAATCGCATACATACCACGCACGAACCAGATGCCTGTAAAACGCCTGTGAAAAGGCGCTCTGCTGAATTTTTCTGCTGTGCCGTAATCCAACTCAGCGTGTTGTGCGCAATCAACGATCAATCGTGTGGAAGTCGTTGCCGTCACGTTCATGTCTTAGGGTTAGAATCCGCGCGCGAACCAACCATGCCACGCGCTTCATCACGTTTTACATTCACTACATGCTTGCTTGTTGCACTCCTTGTTGTTGTGCTGCTGTTGCCTCAAACCGGCGCGGCGCAAGAGCCATTGCCGGCCGAAACCCCCACCGCCGTCATCATCGGTGCGCCGGCTGAGCTCGCCTCACCCACGCCCGATCTGCGGCCACCCACCGACACGCCCGTGCCCTATGTGGCCCCCACCGAAGACCCCTTCGCCGCGGCCAATGCCACCGCCGCCGCCCTCGCCAATCCTGGCCTGGTTGCCACGCCGGACATGGCTGCGACTGCGATCACGCCCGACCCCAATCCGGTAGTGATCGAGGTGCTGCCCACGCCGGTCGAAGTCACCGTTGAGGCGTCCAGCTCGGGCGAATTGCCCACCTCCATCCCGGCCCTGCCCACGTTTACCCCGGTGCCGCTGCCCGAGGTGTCGAGCGAAAACGAGCGCGTCATCTCTATCGGCGAAACGCTGACCAGCCTGGCCGCTCAATCGAACTTTAGCGTGAGCGATCTGGCCACGTTGAACGCGCTGACCAACCCGAATTTGTTGCTGGCCGGCCAGAAGCTCAAGCTGCCTGCGCCGCTGTCGTCCAACATCCGGCTGCACCGCGTGGCCGCCGGCGAAACGCTGATGGCGCTGGCGGCTCAATATGATGTGTCGCCGATGTTGCTGCGGCAAGCCAACCAACTGGTGTGCAGCACGTGTCTGGTGGTCGGCCAGTTGTTGCGCGTGCCCACCGACAGCGCGGTGAAAATTGCCGGACAAACCGGCGGCGCCATCACCAATCTGCCGGCCCCGTTCGAGCGCATCAGCTTGAATCCGTTTGTGCCACGCCAGGGCGATACGCTCATCGTGCGCGTGACCTCGGCCGTGCCACTGGACTCGATTGCCGGCACACTCATGGGCCATCCGCTCAATTTCTACGAGCAGGAGCCTAATCTGTATATCGGGCTGATGGGCGTGGGCGCGCTGCTGGAGCCCAGCATCTACCCCATCAGCATTCGCGCCATTGCCAAGACCGGCGAGGCCAGCCAGGTGCAGGGCCGCATTCAGGTGGGGCAGGGCAACTTCCCATTCGAAACTCTGAACGTGTCGCGCGATCTGGCCCCGCTGCTCGATCCGCAGCTGAACGAAGCCGAGACCGAGGAGTTTGCCAGGATTTTCAGCGTGTTTACGCCCAAACAGTGGTGGCACGGCCCGATGGTTCAACCCATCGACACCCGTTTCGCCTCCTACTTTGGCGCGCGCCGCAACTTCAATAATCACACCCTCGATACCTATCACAGCGGCGTCGACATGATCGCGCGCGTCGGCACGCCGGTGATGGCCTCGGCACCAGGCCGGGTGGCTGCGGCGGTCGCGTTCAACATCCGCGGCAACGTCATCGTCATCGATCACGGCCGGGGCGTGTTCACCGTGTATTGCCACCTGTCGCGCTTCGTTGCCAAAGAGGGCGACATGGTCGATACCGGCGAGGTGATCGGCTACAGCGGCAACACCGGCCGCGTGCTCGGCCCGCACCTGCACTGGGAGCTGGCCGTGGGCGGCGTGCTGGTCAATCCGCTGGACTGGATGAATGAGGAAATTCCGTGAGACTGGGCTGCTAGCTGCCAGCTGCCAGCTGCTAGCTGCCAGCTGCTTCCCCATGCGTTCGCTACTTTTCACCTCCCTCACGGTTTTGATTGCACTCGCCGCCGGCTTCGTGATTGTGCTGGTCGTCGCGGCGGACCCGCTGGCGGCCTACCGCGAGTTCCTCACCGGCCCCTTGCAACGGCTGGCACGCGTGGGCCGTTGGCTGGATGTGGCGGCCAATCTGACGTTGCTGGGGCTGGCGTTGGTGTTCACCTTTCGGGCGAATCAATTTAGTCTGGGGGCCGCCTCGCAATTGCTGGTCGGCGCGACGTGTTGCAGCCTGGCCTTTCGGGTGCTGCCGGCTGGCCTGCCCCCACTGCTGGTGCTGGCTCTTGGTATCGCCGCGGCCATGGCGGGTGGCTTTCTGATGGGGCTGTTGCCGGGCTTGCTCAAAGCCTATCTCGGGGCCAGCGAAGTGCTGACCACGCTCATGCTCAACGCCATTGTGCCGCTGGCGATCAGTCTGCTGCGGGTGCGCGGCCGGACGCAGGCGGTGGTGCTGCCGCGCATCTCCGAGCTCACCGGGTTGGAATTGGGCACGCTGCATGTTGTCTTTGCCTTTGCCGTCGTGGCAGTGTTGGCAACCTGGCTGGTGTTGATGCGCACGGCGTTGGGCTTTGAAATACGCACCTCCGGCGCCAACCCTCGCTTTGCCCACTACGGCGGTATCAACACCAAACGCGCCGTGGCCGTTTCATTTGCGCTGGGTGGGGCATTGGTTGCGCTGGTCGGCATCAATCTCGCCCTCGGCTCGTATCGC
>JBBQST010000233.1:0-7383 GCA_038213625.1 Thermoflexales bacterium | reverse complement strand
GAGGTCGCCATCCAGCACGATGGGCAGGCGATACAGGTCGATGCCGATGCGGTGATCGGTCACCCGGTTTTGGGGGTAGTTATACGTGCGAATCTTTTCACTTCGATCACCGGTGCCGATCTGGCCGCGCTTCTCCGCGCTCATCTCGGCAATCATCTTTTCCTCACGCTGCTCGTATAAGCGCGCGCGCAAGATGCTCATCGCCCGCAGGCGGTTCTGGGTCTGGCTGCGCTCGTCCTGCACGGCCACCACCAGGCCGCTTGGCTTGTGAGTGATCCGCACCGCGCTCTCGTTCTTCTGCACATTCTGGCCACCCGCCCCGCGCGAGCGAAACGTATCAATCTCCAAATCGGTGCTGGGGATCTCAATCTCGACTTCGTCCACTTCCGGCAGCACGGCCACCGTGGCGGTGCTGGTGTGAATGCGGCCACTCGATTCGGTGCTGGGAACCCGCTGCACGCGATGCACGCCGCTCTCGAACTTCAGCCGCGAATACGCGCCTTTGCCCTTCACGTTGAAAATCACTTCCTTGTAGCCGCCGATGCCGGTCGGGCTCTCGTCGATGATCTCGGTTTTCCAGCGGCGCGTTTCGGCATAGCGCATATACATGCGGGCCAGATCGGCCGCGAACAGGCCAGCTTCGTCACCCCCCGCGCCGGCACGAATCTCCACGATCACATCGCGCTCGTCCCGCAGGTCTTTGGGCACCAGCAGGTTGCGAATGTCCAGGGTCAACTTTTCGAGTTTAGCTTGCAACGGCCCAATCTCGGCGTGCGCCATCTCAGCCATCTCGGCATCGTCGCCGGCCGCCAGCTCTTCGTTGCCGGCCAGCTCGGTCTGGGCCTGTTTCAGCTCGTGATACTTATTCATCACGGGCTCAATCTCGTTGCGTTGCTTGTTCAGCTCCGAGAAGCGCACGTAATCATTCATGTTGGCGGGATCATCCATCTGCTGGGTGATCTCGCTGGCGCGTTGCTGAATCTCAATCAGCTTGCTTTCGAGTTTTTCGTCCATGGGAGGAATTTGATCATTTCGTCATTTGTTCATGGACCCATTTCATACTGAACCGAACGTCATGCGAACCCTGCAAAATGAGCAAGTGAACAAGTGAATAAATCTAAAATAAAGAAAAGCCGCCGGCCCAACACCACATGCGCGAATGAAATAAATCTTCATTCACGGCATGTGTGTTGGTCCCGGCGGCTAGTAATTCATGTTGCTGAGCCCATAATTATAATCCGGCCCATGCCAGATTTAAGCCCTTTCGGCGCAACGGGTTCAAACGGCGCTGAACGAAATCGGCCTCACCCTCAATGTGGTCGAGTTCGATGCCAGCACGCGCACGGCCAATGCCGTGTTCAAGCTGGCTCCGGCGGATTTGCAGAAGCTGGCGCAGGGTCGCGTCGCCGCTGTGAAAGTGTGAGATAGACCGCCAGCAGACCGATCACGCCGATAGTGGCTTCGGTGGCCAACACACCAAACTGGCGGAGTATCAACACGGAGATTGTGTTCACGGCAATGTGCATCAACATTGCCCCAAACAGCCACCGGATGCCGTCGCCGCGCACAGCCCGCATCACCCACACCGACCACAGGATGTGCAGGGCGATGGCCGGAATGCGCTCGAACACGCCGGCGGCATACAACCACCACGAGGAGCCGTTGCGAATCGCCTCGATCTGCGCCCGCACCGCCTCGACCTGTTGCGGCGCAGCGGCCTGCGTTTGTTGAATAATCGAATCTCCCATCGTCAGCAGCACAACTGTGTTGATCGCGGCGATTGCAAAGACCAGAATCGCTTCGGCACCGCCATGACCGGCGCCGAACATGACCCCGCTGCGCCAGATGCGCACGCGCCGGGCCAGCCAGCGCATGACGATGTATCGCGCGCCCTCCTCAAACAAACCGGATGTGGCCAGTTGAATGCCCGCCAGGGTGAGCACAAAGGCCGGATGCGCCGGTGTCAGCACCACACTGATGAGTGCGGTTGCGGCCGACAACAACGGCAGCCGCGCCACTTGCGAGAGGATGAACGTGAGCGCGCCAAAGCCCCAGGTGCGCCATTGTTCGGGCAGGCGCCGGTGTAGCAGGATTGCCAGCGCAATCACGCCGGCCAGCACCACCAGCAATTGCAGGATTACAGGAAGGGCAGCGATCATGGACCCACTTTAGCAGCCTCGTGCTATATTGCCCGCGCAATTTCTGCGAGCTTAATCCATCATGTCAGCCCCAGTTCCCATCATCAGCCTCACCAACCCACGGGTCAAACATACTGTTGCCCTGCGCGACAAAAAAAGCCAGCGCGAGGCCGACGGCCTGATGCTGGTCGAAGGCTTCGAGGAAATCTCGCTTGCCATTGAAAGTGACGTGCGGCCCCGAACGTTGTATTTCTGTCCGGCCCTGTTTCGCAAGGGCACAGACGCGCAGTTGCAAGCGGCTGTGCAGGCTACCGGCACAGAAATGGTCGAGGTGAGCGAGCCGGTGTTCCAGAAGATGGCTTATCGCGATGGCCCGGATGGCTGGCTGGCTGTGGTGGTGCGGCCGGACTTCTCACTGGCATCATTGCTCATCGGTCGTCCGCCTGCCCTGAGCGGAGTCCAAGGGTCGTCGGAGGTCCGTCGTGCCCTCATCGTCATCGCCGAGGCCGTGGAAAAGCCCGGCAACTTCGGTGCCATGTTGCGCACGTGCGATGCGGCCGGCGTCGATGCCTTCATCTCGTGCGACCCCATCGCCGACCTCACCAATCCCAACATCGTGCGCTCCAGCGTTGGCACCTATTTCAGCGTGCCGATGGCCGAAGCCAGCAATGAGGCGACGTTGCAATGGCTGCGGCAGCACCAGATTCAAGTGGTGGCCACCACGCCCAACCCCGGCCCCGATGGCGTGTTGCCGCTCGATTTCACCCAGGCCGATCTGACCCAACCCATCGCCATTCTGGTCGGCACCGAAAAGTATGGCCTGAGTGAGTTTTGGCTGACCCAGGCCGATGTGCGTGTGCGCATCCCCATGCTTGGCCGGGTGAATTCGCTCAATGTCGCGACCAGCGCGGCTTTGCTGATGTATGAGGCCGTAAAGCAGCGGCAACGTCAAAAAGCCTGAAATTGCCACTTCGCAAAAGCGCAGGGCAACAGAAAAGGGGCGTGCAAATGAATTCGTATATGCGCAATTGCCTAAAATTCTGGGTGATGAAACGCAAAACGAAACAGACCAATCTCATTCTGTATGCCTTGATTCTGGTGATCGCGCTCATCCTGTTGCCACAATTGGGCACGCGCATAAACCCATTGTTAATCCTCAACCAGCTCGGACTCACCAGTCGCGATTTGATCGCGGCCGCCATCGGCGCGGGGCTCATGTATCTGTATCTCAAGCAGCGCTAGCAGTGGTATATCGTGATGAGTGATGTGCTAACTGCAACCGCCTTTCACGAGGCCGGCCACGCCGTGATCGGCTTTCTGTTTGAAACTCGTTTCGAGCCGATTCTGCTGGATGACATCGAAGGCAAACGCGTGCCCGGCCCGACGCCCTTCTATGTGACACAGGCGATGCAAAATCTGCGCCGCAGTGAGTATCGTCAGGCGATTCGCGAGGACTTGATTGTGGCCATGTCGGGGGCGATTGCCGAGGAGCGTTTCACCGGCCAGCTCAACGAGGAGGCCGCCAGAGATGATTTTCACTTCATCACCGAGGCGTTGTGGGTGATGTATGCCGAGCAATCCGATATGCACTCGGCTGATTTGTGGCGGGAGGCGCGCCGGCTGGTGAATGCCAACTGGCCGGTCATTGAGCGGGTGGCGGCTCATTTGATCGAGCACCGAAGCCTGTCCCGCCGCGAACTAGATACGTTGTTGACGCCGCGTTCGATGTTGTCGGGTTGATGCTGTCAGGGTGATGAAAGGAAACAGGAAGACCTCGCGAGTTGCGCCAGTCGGTTGGCGTCGAAACCCGCGAGGTCTACACAAATGGCCTTATCGGCGCAGCACCCGTGCGCGAAGCTGGCTGTTGCGCAGGAGCAGACCACCCCACACCAGCGCGCCGATGATGACGGGGAACACGAGCGAGAACGGCGCTGCCTCAACCCGGGCCTGAATGGCGATGGCTCCACCCAGATAGCCGGTCAGCAGTACCGCGCCCAACACGGCCGTGCGCGGGAACAGGTAGAGGGCGACGCAGGCCAGCAGCAACATGCCGAGGCTGGGCGCGAGGCTGATCGGCAACCCCAACTGGATCGATGAATCGATGACAGGTTGCAGGTTGGCCATCTTGATGGCGCCGTCGAACACCAGGAATGCGACTGCCAGGCCACTGACAACGCGGCCGGTCCACATGGCTGCTTTTGAGGTTTTTGACGTCTGAACAGTTCCAATTGTTGCTTGCATGATGACTCCTTATGCTGGGGAATCAGGCTTCTGCTGGTCTGGCCGGCAGGTGAGCGTTGATTCCAATGGTTGATATGGAGTAATCGTTTGACACGGCCTCAAATCGACATCGCATGAACAAAAAAGCTGACCAGTTTTGAAACTGTTTGGCTCTCTCGAAACAAGCGGGAATCGTAGCGCAGGGGCAAAGCAGCGGGCTTATCGCAGGTCAAGCCAATACACGCGCCCGCTGCTTTGCCCCTACAACAACCCTGATTTCCCGCCAAAGCCGGGAGAGCCAAGATTATTAGAACGCGTCAATTGGTCCATTGAAATAGCAGTCTAGATACACTTGCTTGTTTTACCCATTTGATACAGGAGAACATTTCTAGGTGCTGAAAGAATTTCGTGATTTTATTGCACGCGGCAACGTGATCGATCTAGCGGTCGGCGTCATCATCGGTGCGGCGTTTGGCGCGATCACCACCTCGATCGTCAACGACCTCATCATGCCCCCGATTGGCATGCTTCTGGGCGGAGTCAACTTCAAGGATTTGTTTATTCCCCTGAACGGCCAGGTGTATGCCTCGCTGATCGCGGCGCAGGAGGCCGGCGCGCCCATCATCGCGTATGGCAACTTCATACAATCCGTGATCAACTTTCTGATCATCGCGTTCGTGGTGTTTCTGCTGGTGAAGGCCGTGAACAAAATGTACAAAAAGCCAGCCGCACCCCCAGCCGGCCCCACACCAGACCAGCAGCTGCTGAGCGAGATTCGCGACCTATTGGCTCAGGGTCGCCGGTAAGCCGCTGAATAAGGGTGATTCATAGCTGCTGTTGTCGATCGATTGCCGGGACGCGACTGAGCACTTCACAACCACGGCACCATCTTGACTCTGTTTGCCATTTCGCAATTAACTTTCAGTGCGGCATTGTAAAAATTCAATTGTCCGCAAATTTATAAAAAGGAGGTACATCACAATCGACTCAAAAATCAAAAGTTCGTTTTTACTTGCGCATTGGGGAGCACCAATTCTTTGTATCGCCTAACCTCATTGATGTCTCTCTGCCGCCACGGGTCTTCCATCTTTCAAGACTAAAGGCTGAGTTCGTGAATACAGAGCAGGGGCATACTCCTCAGTCATGAGAAAGAAGAACAAGAATACTGTCGCTGGTGCCGGCGCTGCCTGGCTGATTCTGTTTGCAAGCTGTGTCGGCGCATTAATGAGTTTAGCCGTCGTGCCTCATACGGCTACTGCCCTCACATCGCAAAATGCATCACCGAACTTATTGCGCCATCGAATCAAAGTAAACGCCCCAGATGTTCAACCCCCTGATGCATTTGAGCCGAACGATACGCAAGATGCTGCCAGAAGTATAACGACGGCCTCGCCAGTCATAAGCCTAACTTTTGCAACGACCCCTACTCAATCTCCAGCGGATTTTGATTGGTACTCGGTGGGTGTCAATAACAACAGTGCGATTACCCTTACAGCGACTTTGGAAGGGCCTAGCACGGCACTGCAAGTCACTGGCTTCAATGCCGATGGCGTCACTCAAGTGGGCACCAGACTAAGCGACGGCACATCCTCAGCCTATGTGATAAACAATACAAGCGGATCGTTTCAGATATTTAAATTTAGAGTGGCGAATCTCACTGGCGGCGATGGGCGGTATCGGATTGACTATGCGATTGCACAAATACCGACCACCATACCCACCACCACTCCCTTCGGCATCGGCCCAGACCCCTTTGAGCCCAATGATTCAGCCACTGAAGCCGCATCTCGCCCGGGTGGGCCAATCAGTTTTATTAATGTTGGCTCGCAAATCGCGAATGCCAACTTCTTTCCATATGGTGGTCGCTCCTCTGTCATCGCGACAGGTGCGGCTGGTGATGTTGACTGGTATTTCTTCTATGGCAAGAAATTTCTAGAACTAGGTGGTACGGGCGGGTGTTATCAAGTCAAAACAGCAACTCGGCCTGGTGTCGATACAGAAATATCCATTTACTCTGATCCACCTACGAATCCCATTGTCGCTAATGATGATGTTGCGCCGCTCAATCGGAGTTCGCAAATCAATCTTGCATTAACTTATAACGGGCGATATTGGGTAAGGGTGGTTAATCTAGATTCCAGTCCCAGGGGCGTGGGTCAAACATATGACTTGCTAATTGCAGAATATTTGCCTACCACTGTGGGGTGTGCCATTCTGTATACGCCGCAAGCTTATCTGCCTATTCAGATAGTAATGTTGACGATGAGGGGGCTGGCCACGGCAACGCCCTCTGCCGTTCCGTCTGTCACAGCAACGGCATCACCTGATCTATTGGGTGCCATTATCGTCACTGGGACTGTTGCCATTACAAATGTGAACGCAGCCGCCGGAACAGCATTCGATGAATATCTCGATATTTTGAATGTCGGGGCCGTGCCAGTGACATTAGTTGATTGGAAGATTCGGGTGGGTGGCCAGGTTTACAACCTCTCGAATCCACCGGGCACTCAACTGCAATTGCTTGCTCAACAGGGATGCCGCGTTTACACCGGCACGAATGTGGGACCTGTGACATTGCCGGGCGAATACAATGCCTGTGGGGCAAAATTTTTGGGCGTGACCAGCGGAACCAAAATCTACCCAAATAGCACAGGCTATCAAATCGAATTACTGAATGAGGGCAACGTCGTTGTGGCCTACTATGGACGTTAATGCTGTCTTGCGACAGGTATAGCTATGTTTCACCAGTTCGCTCTTTAGGCCGTTTGCGCAGTTGCGTGTCTACGGCTTCAGCGCGAACTTACGCATAAGCAAGCCAAACACTGACAGTGAGAAAGTAATACAACGCCAAAGATACAGGCATGGATATATCCAGCTTTCTTAGCGTTCTCGGCCAATATTCCGTTGGCTTCTGTTGCTGTTGGCCCATCGTCGTTGTAAGCGGCATTTTTGGCGGCGGCGCGTTCTTTAAACAGACCCGTCATCGATGGCAGAATCGCAAACAGTCGAACCGATCTGGCCTCAG
>JBBQST010000232.1:0-7393 GCA_038213625.1 Thermoflexales bacterium | reverse complement strand
CTTCTTCGATGTTCAGGCCGCGCTCGCCTAGGGCCTGCTTCAGCGAGTAGCCATATTGGGCGTCACGCAACTGGCTCAGGATGGCCAGCACGAGAACGCCGCGGCGCAGTTCCAGCTCCAGTGCACTGGAGGCTTCGGTGGCATTCGAAGTAGACACTGTGCGGCATACTATACTGTTTGCCACACAGTATGTCAAGAGGATACGTCAGATTCGCTCCACTCCCTTATACAACTCTCTGCTTACAACACCGGCGTCGGCTCCGGCATGGGCGTCGGCGGCACCCACTCCCAGGCGAAGCTGAACTGGGCGCGGCCGGTGAGCTCGAAGTAGTGAATCTGGATCACATGCGGCCCCCCTCTGAGCTGCACTGGAAATTCAAAGGCAGGGTTGGGCTGGCCGACGGTGTTTTGTCGAAAGACTTCGCGATCATCGATGAACACGCGAATGCCATCATCGGCCACACCCTTGAAGATATACAGGCCGCTGTGCGGGAACACAAACTTGCGCGACCAGTAGACCGAGAAGTTATCCGGGTTGACCCCAGGCGCGGGCGAGCCATCGGTGATGAGTTCCAGCGGGCCGCTGCGAACGCCGTCGTTGCGCTTGGCAATGACCGGGCCGGAGAAGTTGGGTGTGTTGTAGTAGCGGCCCTCCCAGTCCGGGTAGGCCACCCGCCAGGCCACACCGATCGTGCCCCTGCCCCTGGTGTGAAAGTATTCAATCACGATGGTGTGATTTCCCCGAGTCAACGGCACATTCTGAATGAGTGTGCGCACCCTGGAGGTGAAACGCCAGTCATTGAGGATGGCCACACCATCGATGATGATGCGCACCCCATCGCTCACGGTCACGACAAACTGATAGTTATCGTCGGTGGGAAAGTTAAAGGTGCCGGTCCAGCGCGCCGAAATAATCTGGCGCTGAAACTCGGCCTGCAAAGGATGCCAGCTCGGGTTGTATTCGCACATCCACTCACTGTTGGGATTGGCCGGTTCAGCACGGAAGTAAAACGGCTCGCCGGCCAGATCGCGGTTGTCGTAATACTGGGCATACCAGCTTCCCATGGGGTTTGGATCCAGGGTTGGGGTGGGCACGGGGCTGGGAATGGTGGCCGTGGGAATCGGCACCGTGGGCGATGGCGTCGGCGTATCCATCGGCGTGGGCGTCAGCATCGGCGTCGAGGTCGGCGAGGGCGTGGGAGTGGGGTCTGCCTGGTATTTAACGGGAGGTGCAAATTCGCGGCTGGTGAGGCCTTCGGCCGCCAGCCAGCCTTGCGCGGGAATATTGGGAAAAATGTCCAGCACCTGGGTGAAAGAGCCGTCAATGCCAGTCGTCACCGTCATTACAGGCACGTAGTCTCTGAGTAAGTCTTTATAAGTGCTTAAATACGAGATCTCCACCTTTTCTTGCGCCCCGAAGTTTCGGCCACTGACTCCCAGCCGGCCTGCAGGGTCGCGCCCCAATTCGATGACCGCTGGCGGGGCATAAGCCTGTTGGCCAACGATGCGGGCAGGCGAATCGACAAAATCCTTCGCTTCTGGCCGGTTGATCGGCATCAGGCTGACCAGGAAATACACCACCACGCCAGCAATGAGCAACTGTGCAAAAAGACGTAGTCTGGCAAGGAACATCGAAAACATCACCCCTCACTCACGAGATCAACGTACGCAACAAGACGGTTCTAGTTGTTTGACGTGGAGCCATGGAGTGAGCAGCTTCCCTGCCAAGCGGCTAACTCAAATCGTTCACAAAAACAGAACTCGGCCAGTATGCCACTGGGCGGGTTTGTTGACAAATGGACCTACACACCAGGCTAGAAGGTGCTATACGACTTTTGGCTGGTATCGCCAAGCAATGCGAATGAGCAATTACAGTGGGACATCTGGACAGTAATTTTTCCGTGGTCTTGGGTTATGTTGGACTGTTAAGAAGGTGTATTTGTGAACGAATGGCAGATTTTGTAATGGTCGGTTCGTATCACAGCTTATGCGCTCGCCGTTGACTCAGCGTTTTTTTTAGATAGGCCCACGCCGGCTTAACCTGAATTTGACAATCCAGGACGCAATGCTTAAATACGGATGCGTGCATACGATTGCATGCATTTCATTGGATGGAGTTTCAATCCAATTTCCATGTTGAAAGTGAGAAATGGCCGTCCGGCGCGAACGCCCATCACCATGCGTGATGTGGCCCGTTTGGCCCAGGTCTCGCAAAGCACCGTCTCGCGCGTGTTAAGCCCTTCCAATGCCACCTCGGTGCCGATCAGCCCCGAAACCGTGCAGCGCGTTTACGCCGTGGTCGAGCAACTCGGCTACCACCCCAACCTCACCGCACGAAGTTTGCGCGGTCAGAAGACGCACATGATCGCGATGATGATCGCGGACATCTCGAACCCGTATTACCAGTTCATGGTGCGCAAGGTGCAGGATGTAGCGCAACGGCACCACTACGATGTGCTGATCGTGAATTCAGATCATCGTTACGAGGCCGAGCAGCATTTTATGGACGGCATCATTCGCCGGCCCGTCGACGGCGTCATCATCTGCCCGTATCACCTTAATTACAACGATATCGATAAGCTGATCGAGCGCAGCAATGCCGCCGTGGTGGCGCTGGGCCAGCATGTGAACCATCCGCAAGTGGATCGAGTCTTTGCCGACGACGACAAAGTAACCTGCGAGACCACCCATTGGCTGATTCAGCAACGCCATCATCAACGCATCGCATTTATCGGCGTGCCAGACACCGATGTGGGCCGGCGTCGCGCTGGCGCATTCAAGCGGGCCATGCACGAGGCCAGCCTGCCCGTGCCCGCCGAATATGAACAGGTCGGCGATTTCACGATAGAAAGCGGCGAACGCGCCATGCGCGCGTTGTTGTCGCTGAAGCAGACCCCCACGGCCGTATTTGCCTGCAACGATTTGATGGCGGTGGGGTGTCTGGTGGCCGCCGAGGACATGGGGTTCCATGTGCCTGCGGATGTGGCCGTCGTAGGGTTCGACAATATTCCAGAAGCATCGCGCATGTGCCCCAAATTGACGACGGTGGCGCAATATCCCAGCGAGATGGGCGAGAAGCTTGCCGAGGCCCTGTTTGCACGGATCGAGGGGACCGAAGTGGGTCCTGGCCGGCTATTTGAGGTGCCCTGCAAGCTGATTGTGCGCGAATCTGCATGAGCGCCAAGCTCGAGAGGAGGTAAAGCGAATCAGACAACGTTGACATAGAAAGTTCCCACCCCCAAAATCAGCAAGCCAGTTTAGATATCAATGTCACATGTTACCTGGAGGTAACCCGCAAATGAAAACCGATAGTGAGAAGAAGACCCTGACCGCATCACGATTGTCTCGTCGCAAGTTCCTGTTCACCACTGGCACGCTCATCGCCGGCGCAACGCTTGCCGCTTGCGCTGCCCCTGCTGCCGCCCCAGCAGCGCCTGGCGCCACTGCTGCCGCACCCGCAGCCGGTGAAGCCACCGCTGCACCCGCTGCCGGCGCGGCCACCGAAGTGCCCACCCCGGCCCCCGAGCCCACCGTCGCCATCGGCGAGTATGGCACCGGCACGCCCACGCTGGTTTGGCATGGCCTGGGCGGCGCAGACGGCGCCGTATTTGCCACCATGCTGCAAGATTATTCCAAAACTTCGGGCGCTGCCGTGCGCTCCGAGACCTATGACTGGAACGTGTTCTTCCAGAAATACCCCACGGCTGTTGCCGCTGGCACCCCGCCAGATTGGGTCATTCACCACGCGGCTGAAATACCCCAGATGGCCAGCCAGGGCATCATGATGCCGATGGATGACGTGTTCTATGCGGCCACCAAAATCGACAAGAATGACTTCGGCAAGCCCATCATGGATGTGGCGACCGTGGATGGCAAAACCATGGCCGTGCCATTCGACAACCACGGCTGGAACTGCTATGTGAACACCTCGCTGATGGAGGGCACCGGCTTTGACGCCGACAACATGCCCAAGAACGGCGACGAATTCATCAAGTTTGCGCTCAAGGTGACTACGGACGAAGCCGGCAAGCACCCCGATGAGAGCGGCTTTAACGCCGACAAGACTAAGGTGTGGGCGTTGCATTTCTCGTGGCCGCGCTTCACCATGCCCAGCACGTGGTTCCAGTTCAATGAGGGCAAGGGCGGACAATACGATGCCACCACAAACAAGGCGCTGCTGGACAGCGAGAAGAGTGTGGCGGCCGTGCAGTATTGGCACGACCTGATGTACAAGCACAAAGTGGTGCCGCCGGCCCTGCCGGGTGTTCCCAGCTCGTACGACCTGTTCAAGACCAACTCACTGGCCATCATGTGGGACGGCACCTGGAGCTTGACCTTCTTCAAGGATAACCCCGACATTGAGAAGGTGACACGCGCGGTGCCGATGAATTCACTGTCGCCAGATGGCACAGGCGGTCAGAAGATTGACTCTCACATCATGTCGATTCCAGTCGGTGTCAAGGAAGAAAAGATTGGCCCGGCCATTAAGCTGATTCAGTGGCTGTCTGACAACGGCAGGACCTGGGCCACCTCGGGTCAGATCCCCGCACGCCTCTCAGTGCAGCAGGATCCGGCCGTGCAAGGCATCTGGTCGGTGAAAGCGGCCTCAGAGGCCTTCGCCAAACAGGGCCACGCCGAGACGCCGCATAAGGCCTTCATCGAGCTGCAGACGGCTTGGGAAACGGCCGTGAGCGCGGCCCTGGCGAACACGACGCCGGTGAAAGAGGCGCTGACCACGGGCGCGCAAACCATCCAGGCCGTTCTCGACCGCGGCTAGGCCGTTGGGCTAGTCGTCCGTCAAAGGAAGGACTTTGAGTAACAACGTCATTCCCGCGAGCCCCCGCCTCCGCGAGGGTGACAGGGAATCCAGGCGTAACTCCGACACAATAGTGGGTCGAAGTTCAGGGTTCCCGCCTGGGAAGGAATGACGATCTCGGCAACCTGATTTAGCAATGGCATTGTGGGCGGATGTAGAAATCGCAAGGTTTCTGGCCGCCCACAACGCCATTACCCGATGGATAAAATTCTCCTATGGCCGCAACACAAGCACTCCCACGCAGCAGAGCGGTAGCAGAGCAACGGAGCCGTTGGCGCAAGCAACTGCCCAACTACTTGTTTATTTTGCCGCACCTGATTTTGTTCGTCGTCTTTCTGGCCTGGCCCATTTTTCGCGGCATTCAAATCAGCCTGTATGACTGGAAGATCATGCTGCCGCCCGACAAGCAGTCCTTTATTGGCTTGTCAAACTACACCGCGCTCTTTAAGGATGCGTTGTGGTGGAAGGTGCTGGGAAATACGTTTTACTTTGCCGTCATGACCATGATTGGCAATGTGGTCTTTTCCCTGGCCGTTGCAGTGGCCCTCAAGCAAAACTTCAAAGGGCGGGACCTGTTTCGCATTTTATTCTTCGCCACCTCGATCTTGTCTGTCTCGGTGTTGAACATCATCATGGGCCGGGTGTGGGATCCCTTGCGCGGGTTGATTAATTACTGGCTGGTAGATGTGTTCAACCTGCCGCGCATTCAGTGGCTGGGCAATTCGGTCACAGTATTGCCGGTGCTCTCGCTCACCACGGTCTGGTGGTCGTTCGGCGTGCCCATGCTGGCCTTTCTGACCGGCCTGCAAAACATCCCCGAAACCATGTATGAGGCAGCCAAGATCGATGGGGCTGGGCCGAGCCAGACGTTTTGGCGCATCACCCTGCCGCTCATCATGCCGACCATGCTGTTTGTGCTGGTGACGCAGTTTATTGCCCACATGCAAATGTTTGGCCAGGCCTATGTGCTCACGGGTGGCGGCCCTGGCAACGAATCGCGCAGCGTGGTGATTTATCTGTATGACACCGCCTGGCGCTTTTTTAGGCTGGGTTACGCCTCTTCCATCGCCGTGGCACTGGCCGTCATCATGATCGTCGTCACGTTTATCCAGTTCTTTGTGCTGCGCGATCGTACCGGGAATTAACAGGCACTGCAAATGGCAATATCCACCCTTTCAAAATCCACTCCGCAAGCCGTGCGGCCGCCCAGACTGAAAATTTCTCGGACCACCATCTTTCTGTGGTTGATCCTGGGATTTTTGACGATCATCCTGATGGCCCCGATCGTGCACATGGCGTCCATGGCCTTCTCGCCAGAGCGCGACCAGTTGCTGTTTCCGCCGCGCTACTTCCCGCTGAACCCCACCCTCGAAAACTTCGAGCGTATTTTTGCAGACAAGACGTTGCCGATTGCGCGCTGGTTTTTTAACAGCGTGTTTGTGGCCACGATCACCACCGGCCTCATCCTGTTCCTCTCGGCCCTCAGCGCCTACGCCTTCGCGCGCCTGGAATTTCCGGGCCGCGATCTCATCTTCTACATCCTGCTGGTCAGCCTGATGATCCCTGGAGCCGTCACGCTGATTCCCACCTTTTTGCTGCTACGCGACCTGAGTATGCTCGACACCTATCACGCCATCTGGTGGCCGGGCGCGGCCGGTGTTGGGGCCATCTTCTTTTTGAGGCAACAATTCTTTGCCATTCCCAAAGAGCTGGAAGACGCGGCCTATGTCGATGGGGCCAATCGCTTTCGAGTGTTCTGGCAGGTGTGTTTGCCACTGGTGCGCTCGGGGCTGGTCGGCTGGGGCATTTTGGCATTTCTGGGCACCTGGAACGATTTGTTCTGGCCGCTCATTGTGCTCAGCGAGCGCGCCAATCTCACCCTGCCGGTCGGCCTGCTCATTTTGGCCCAGGGCAGCTATGTGCAACGCGGCCTTGCCTTTGCCGGCGGCTTCATCGGTGCCGGGCCGCCGCTCATCGTCTATGCCATCTTCCAGCGCCAAATTCTGTCCGGCATCTCGACCACGGGTTTGGCCGGGCGGTAACCATTAAGCTGTCATTCCCGCGAAGGCGGGAATCCAGGAATTTGATCGACTGCTGCCTAATAGTTACGCCTGGATTCCCGCCTTCGCGGGAATGACGAGGTCAGTTCACTCCCATCATGCCAAATCAATCCGCACAAATCTATCTTGACATCAACCGAACGATTGCCGACATTTCACCCCTATTATTTGGCGGCTTTGTCGAGCACATGGGCCGCTGCGTGTACGAAGGCATCTACGACCCGGCCTCGCCCCTCAGCGATGAAGCCGGCCTGCGCACAGATGTGCTGGCCGCCCTGCGCGAGCAGAAATACACCACCATTCGCTACCCCGGCGGCAACTTCCTCAGCGGCTACAACTGGCTGGATGGCGTTGGCCCCAAGGAGAATCGCCCACGCCGCCGCGAGCTGGCCTGGCAGTCCATCGAGACCAACCAGTTCGGCACCAACGAATTCATGGACTTCTGCAAGAAGATCGACGCCGAGCCAATGATGGCGGTGAACATGGGCACCGGCACGATTCAGTCTGCAGCCGACCT
>JBBQST010000231.1:0-7425 GCA_038213625.1 Thermoflexales bacterium | reverse complement strand
CGTGGGAGCCTGGGCAGCCGTGGGAGCCTGGGCAGCCGTGGGAGCCTGGGCAGCCGTGGGAGCCGTTGAACCAGCATCGGCCTGGGCAGGCTGAAATGGATCTGGGGTGGGTTGATGGTTGTGTTCAATGCCGTTGCCTACGCCGTTGTCTACCGAATTGGGCATATTGAGAATCTCTGTCTAAGACGGCGGCAATTATAGAGGGTGCCGAATTGTCAACTGCACGTTTGGAGGTCATCTACTGGTTGTTTGCCGTACGCATTTAAGATGACACAATTGGCAGGATGAACCCAGCCGAAATTTGTGCCCGCAATCACGGTTTACACTTCGTGCTCTGACCCATGTCCATCCTAACGACCAAGCTGCATATCCCTCCGATTCGGTCGAAGCACATTTTTCGATCGCGCTTGATCGAGCGGCTGCAAGACAGTGCCCATCGCAAGCTGATCCTTGTTTCTGCCCCGGCGGGTTTTGGTAAAACCACCCTCATCAGCGAGTGGATTGCCAGTGGCAAAAACCCGGCCACCTGGTTGTCATTGGATGAAAATGATAAAGATCCGGCGCGATTCTTGTCATACCTGATCGCGGCGCTGCAAATGATTCAGGCCGATATTGGGTGCACTGTGTTGCCCATCCTCCAGGCTCCACAGCCGCCACCCATCGAGGTCATCCTGACTGGCCTGCTCAACGAACTTGCGGATATGTCCGATCCGTTCACGCTCGTCCTCGATGATTACCACGAGATCACCACCCGGTCGATTGACCATGCACTGACATTTCTATTGGAGCATTCGCCTCCCCAGATGCAACTCGTCATCATCACCCGCGAAGACCCGCACCTGCCCTTACACAAGCTGCGCGCCCGCGATCAGTTGACTGAGCTGCGCGCCATCGACTTGCGTTTCACACATAGTGAAGCCGCCGGATTTTTGACGCAAGCCATGGAACTGCGCCTATCGGCCGATGACATTGCCGCGTTGGAAACCCGCACCGAAGGCTGGATTGTCGGCTTGCAACTTGCCGCAATTTCCATGCGAGGGGTGTCCGACACCACTCGTTTTATCCAGACATTTGCGGGCAGTCATCGCTTTGTTCTCGATTACCTGCTTGAAGAAGTGTTGCACAAGCAACCCGCGAGTGTTCAGCATTTTCTGTTGCACACCTCCATTCTCAGCC
Organism: Thermoflexales bacterium; assembly: GCA_038213625.1. Lineage (GTDB taxonomy): Bacteria > Chloroflexota > Anaerolineae > J036 > Brachytrichaceae > JANMVQ01. The sequence goes on along the minus strand of JBBQST010000231.1, from coordinate 6,249 downwards.
GTTTGTCCGGTTCGCTGTGCGATGCCGTGCTGGGCACGCCGGATGCGTTTGGGCAAAAGACGCTCGAATATCTGGAGCAGTCCAACCTGTTCATCGTCCCGCTCGACCACGAACGGCAGTGGTATCGCTACCATCATCTGTTTGCGGAGCTGTTGCGGCAACGGCTCTATCAGAGTCTCGCTCAGAGTCTCGCCTCGCCAACGCACGATGCAGACCACAGCATGAACGAGTTGCACATCCGCGCGAGCCAGTGGCATGAAGACAATGGTTTTGAGCTTGACGCGTTTCATCACGCCGCTGCTGCCGGCGATGTGGCGCGCGCCGAGCGTTTAATCGATGCGAAAGGCATTCCCTTGCATCTTCGCGGCGCGGCGATGGCCATATTGAATTGGCTGGAGTCGTTGCCGCTGGCGGTGCTGAACACCAACCCCACATTGTGGTGGCGACATGCTGCGCTGATGCTGGTCAATGGTCAGACGACCGGCGTGGACGAGAAGCTGAATGCAGCCGAAGCTGCTCTGCAAGGGGCTGAGCTTGACGACCCCACCCGCGACCTGATTGGCCGGATTGCGGCTGCGCGGGCAACGTTGGCGCTCACCCGGTATCAGGCCGACAACATGCTCACCCAGGCGCGGCGGGCATTGGACTATCTGCACCCCAATAATCTGTCCACCCGCGCGAATGCGTATTGGGCGATGGGATATGCCCATTTCCACCTCAAAGACTATGTCGCTTCCCGGCAGGCCTATACCGAGGCCATAGCGTTGGGTCAGGCATCCGGCGCGGTTTTCCCCTCTGTTTTGGCGATCATCGGATTGGGCAATGTACAGGCGGTGGATAACCAACTCCAGCTTGCCGCTCAGACCTTCCGGCGCGTTTTGCAACTGGCTGGCGAACAACCGCTGCAAATCATTTACGACGCGCATCTTGGCCTGGCCCGGCTGCATTACGAATGGAATGAACTGGATGCCGCGCAGAAGCACGGGGAACAGAGTTTGCAACTGGCCCAGCAATATGACACCGTGATTGACCGATTCATCGTGTGCGAAGTGTTTCTGGCCCAATTGAAACTCGCACGGGGGGATGTGGCCGGCGCGGAAAAGTTGCTGGCACAAGCCAATCTGGCCGCACACCAAAAAAACTTCGTGCATCGGCTGCCCGACGTGGCCGCGGCACAGGTGCCGGTGTTACTGCGTCAGGGCCGCCATGCGGAGGCGCTGCATCTTGCGCAGACGCACGCGCTTGATATTAGCGAGGCACGGATCTATCTGGCTCAGGGCGACACCTCGGCCGCGCTGGCAGTGTTGGACTCAGCGCGTGGACAGGCAGAGGCAAAGGGATGGGCGGACGAACGGCTCAACGTCATGACGCTTCAAGCTGTTGCCTTGTACAGGCAGGGCGATACTGACACGGCGCTGCAACGGCTGGGTGAGGTGCTGGCGTTGGCGGAGCCAGAGGGGTTCATTCGCTTGTTTGTAGATCAAGGTCGGCCGATGGCGCAACTCCTGGCGGCGGCGGCATCGCATGGAATGATGCCGGATTACGTCGGCAAGTTGCTGGATGCGTTTGAGGCTGAACCCTGGACAAATGAAAGCAAATTTTCCCAACCCGTTGTTGAGCCGTTGAGCCAGCGCGAGCTGGACGTCTTGCGGCTGATCGCGCAGGGCCTCTCGAACAGCGACATCGGCGAACGGCTTTTCCTTGCGCTCGACACGGTCAAGGGTCACAACCGCAAAATCTTTGAAAAGCTCCAGGTTCAACGGCGTACTGAAGCCGTGGCGCAGGCGCGCAAGCTGGGATTGCTCTAACACCCCGCAACAACACTTTCGTGTCTATGCGGCAAGGCCGGATTGCCGCTATCGTGGCTACATCTTGAACGTGGAATCACGATTGCCGGACGAAACCCCGTCTGAACCCAATCCAAGCCAGGTTTCGCTTTACGAGCTGAAGCTTCAGGGGCATCTCGGCAATGAGTGGACCGAGTGGTTCGAGGGTGCAGTCATCTTCCCACAGGACAACGGCGACACGATCTTGACGTGCGCCGTGCGCGACCAAGCTGCGTTGCACGGCTTGCTGAAACGCGTGCGCGATTTGGGCATGACCTTGCTGGCGGTCAATTGCGTTTCAAGTCAACCGGACAGCGCGCCGGTCTTATTACTGCCAATCAAAAAGGAGAAAAATGAATGCCAACAGAACAGTGACTAATAAGATGGATACGAAAGTTTTGCTCTCAGCCCTGTGGATCGTTGTGATGATTAATATGCTGAAGGCCGATATTCTTTCGTTGTTTATTCCGGGGACGTTGGATGAGTTAGTGAGATTTGCGGGCGAAACTCCGATTACGCAACTCATGTTAGGCGGCGCGATCATCATGGAGATTGCTATTGCCATGATCATCCTTTCGCGTGTATTGCCGTATCGGGTGAATCGTTGGGCCAATATCATCACGGGCCTGCTCATGATCGTGTTTGTGATCGGGGGCGGGTCGTCCTATCCTCACTATATTTTCATCGCAACTGTTGAAGTCATTTGTCTGTTAATCATCATCTGGAACGCATGGAAGTGGACGGGTGATGAAGCGTGGGACAGTCACGTCAGCGCAGCACGCGCCACCGCTCCCCGCTCCCCCAATGTTTAGTCAAGAGTCAATAGCGAGAAACTGATGAAGATGAAAGCGATTGTTTACACACACTACGGATCGCCCGACCAACTTCGGCTGGCAGAAGTTCCCAAGCCCACGCCCGCCGCCGACGAAGTGCTCATCAAGGTGCGCGCAACCGGCCTCAACGCCCGCGACTGGCGCATGTTGCGGGCCGACCCATTCCTGGTGCGGATGATGAATGGCTTGTTCAAGCCCAGGAACACGATTCTCGGTGCCGACGTTGCGGGCACGGTTGAGACAGTGGGGGCTGCCGTCACCCGGTTCCGGCCCGGCGACGCCGTGTTTGCAGAATTGTCTATTGATCGGTCGGGCGGTTTGGCCGAATACACCTGCGCGGCTGAGAATGCAATAGCGCCCAAGCCCGCCAACCTGAGCTTTGAAGAAGCGGCGGCTGTGCCAATGGCCGCCCTCACCGCTCTGCAGAGCCTGCGCGACGACGGCAAGGTTCAGCCGGGGCAGAACGTCCTGATCTACGGCGCAAGCGGCGGCGTTGGCACATTCGCTGTGCAGATGGCCAAAGTGCTGGGCGCGGAGGTCACGGCTGTGTGCAGCACCACGAAGATGGACATGGCGCGCGCGCTCGGCGCCGACCATGTGATTGACTATACGCGCGAGGACTTCTCGAAAAACGGGCGGCAATACGATTTGATTCTGGCCGCCAACGGCAACCGGTCGCTGTCGGACTACGAGCGTGCGCTCACACCCACCGGCATCTACGTGATGGCCGGCGGCGGCACATCGCAGTTGTTTCAAGCCATGCTTCTGGGGCGCTTCAAAACCAAGGCGGGTGGCAAGACCATGCGATCGGTCTCCGCGCATACCAGCCAGGCGGATCTGGTGCTCATCACAGCGCTGTTGGAGGCGGGCAAGATCAAGCCGGTGATGGACCGGTGTTACCCGCTGAGCGAGACCGCCGAGGCGATGCGGTATCTTGAGGCAGGGCATGCCAAGGGAAAAGTCGTCATCAGCGTCGGGCAAAGCGGCGAATAACAGCCTGCACACAAGCACAGATCAAACCATGGCAGACGCTCAGATAATACTTGCCGGTGTATGGATAGCCCTCATGCTCACCTATCTCTTGGGCGATGTCCTGCGCATCTTCAGCGGCGACTTCAAAGCAGGCGAGATCGGCGGGGTGCGAGTCACCCAGGCCATGTGGCTGGGAATCGCCGTGTTGATGCTCATCCCGATCCTCATGGTCGTCCTGACGCTCTCATTGCCGCAGCCTGTGAACCGTTGGGCAAACATCATCGTTGCTGCATTTTTCTTCTTGTTCAATCTGGTCGGTTTGCCCACCTATCCATCCGCGTATGACAAATTTTTGATCGTTGTCGGGCTTGGATTCAATGTGCTGACGGCCTGGTATGCATGGACGTGGAGCTAAATAGGAAAAATGATTTTGATGAAGGCAATTGTTTGGACCGCATACGGCTCGCCGGATGTGCTTCAACTCAAGCAAGTCGAGAAGCCGGCACCCAAAGACAACGAAGTCCTGATTAAAGTCTTCGCGGCGACAGTGACGTTGGGCGATTGCGAAATACGCCTGCCTGCCCGAGTCGTATCCGAAGTTGAAGCCGGCCAACATGACCTACGATGAAGCCGCCACGGTACCCACCACCGGCGGCATAAACGGCTTGCACATGCTGCGCGTCGCGAACGTTCAAGCCGGTCAACGTGTCTTGATCAACGGCGCGGGCGGCAGCATCGGCACATACGCAGTGCAGATCGCCAAGTTGTTCGGGGCGGAGGTGACGGCCGTGGACAGCGCAGGCGCATCCAAAATGCGTGGGCAAGACTATAATGGTGCTCAGCAGGGCCTATAGCTCAATGGCAGAGCGAGGCGCTCATAACGCCCAGGTTCTAGGTTCGAATCCTAGTGGGCCCATGCACAATTGGCCGCCCTGTTTTGCTGAATTCGCAGCGAGAAGCCAACTGCCCGTTGGCTCATCCATCGCTTTACCGTTCTATGCTCGCGTTTTTGCAGTCGTTTAACATCGCCTTGCCGGGCCTTGTTCCAATCCTCTTCATCGCCTATTGTGCCGTCAGCCTGGTCTTCATCGTCATGGAGAACAAGGAACCCAAGACGACGCTGGCCTGGATTCTGCTGTTTTGGATTCTCCCGATCTTTGGGTTGCTGCTCTACTTATTTGCCGGTCGCGGCCACAAAACATTTAGCCGCGAACACAAGCTGCTCAAACAACTCATCACCAACGAATCGCAACCCAACCTGCTCGGGCTTTTGCAACAGCAGGATGAGCGTCTGACCCGCGGCGGTTTGCTCTCCATCGATCAGCAGCGCGTGGTGCAAATGCTGATCCACAACTCATACTCGTTGCTGACCCTGCACAACGAGGTCGAGATTTTGCAGAACGCGGCCGAGAAATATCCCCGTCTGTTGCAGGCCCTGCGCGGCGCGCAATATTGCATTCACCTGCAGTATTACATCTGGGAATCCGATGCCTTTACCGAAGAGGTCAAGGACATTCTGATCGAGAAGGCGCGCGCCGGCGTTCAGGTGCGCGGCCTGTATGACTGGGCCGGTTGTCTTGGCTCCCTCAGTCCCAAATATTTCAAGGACTTGCGTGATGCCGGTGTCGAGATTCATCCCTACCTGTCACTCGGCTTCGGCACCATTCACAACATCGGTTATCGCAACCACCGCAAGATTGCCGTGATCGACGGCGACATCGGCTTCGTGGGGGGCATGAACCTGAGCGCCGAGCACTTGACCGGTGGCAAGCATTTCACCTCGTGGCGAGATACGCACGTCCGGGTGAGGGGCGAGGGCGCGGCCGCGTTGCAGGCCGCCTTCAGCGTAGGTTGGTACAACACCACCGGCCAGACCCTCGACGATCCCAAACTCTATGCGCATTCAAGGCCTGAATCGATTGTGCCGTTGCAGATTGTGTCATCGGGCCCGGACTCGGAGTGGGAGGCCGTGCGCCAGTTGTATTTCAAGCTGATTACGAACGCGCGGCATCATGTGCTCATCCAGTCGCCCTTTTTTATTCTCGACCCCACCATGTCCGAGGCGATCAAGGCAGCCTGTCTGTCTGGCGTGGATGTGCGCATTATGCTAACGCCGCGGGGTGGCGTGTATCAGGTGCCGTATCGCGCCGCGCTCACGTATTGCGCCGATATGTCGCGGGCCGGGGCCAAAATCTTCTTTTACCAGAATGGCTATCTGCACGCCAAAACCATCATGGTGGACGGCGAGATGTGCAGCATCGGCACTGCCAACATGGACATTCGCAGCTTCAGCATCAACTACGAGACGAACGCCGTACTCTACGATCTCAAGCTGACCCAGGAGCTTGAGCAAGACTTCCATGCCGATCTGGAAAATTGCATCGAGTTTCACTGGTGGGAATATCGCATGGAGCCGTGGCTGGTGCGCCTGCGTGATTCGATGTATCGGCTGTGTTCGCCGTTGCTGTGAGGGCGGAGTGTTTAGCTTGCGAAATTTCCTGTGCAAAAGCATTGGTAGGGGCGCAGCATGCTGCGCCCCATAGGCACGAAAATAGGCATAACAACTGGGTTAAGGCAGCGAAATGTTTGAATTGAGTCCCGTTTCGGAGACCCCCGAC
>JBBQST010000230.1:0-7440 GCA_038213625.1 Thermoflexales bacterium | reverse complement strand
CATCGGCCGGCGCCGGTTGCACCAGAATCGACACCTGCTCCTCGTGATACATCGTGCTGCATACGAGTTGAATCTGGCCAGGGGTGTGAAATTGCTGGCGATAGTGCTGGCCGCTGTCGAGTTTGAAGGGGCCGATGCGGGCCGGAAAGTCGTCGTCGTTGCGAATCACCAATGTATCGCGCAGGCCAATCGTCAGGATCATGGTTTTGGGCAGCATCGGCCCATCGGTGCCGTTGGCCTGCTGGATGGCGGTGCCTTTGGGAATGATGATCACGACTTCGTGCTCGGCTGCGTGCGTGGACTCGGCGCGCCAGCCGGCGAAGGCCAGCAGGCCCAATGCCGTGGCTGCGACCAGAAACCGGATCGTCAGCCATCTCAAAAACGTGCGCGTCGGTCGTGTTTGCTGCATCGGTCTCGTCATTGTCATCTCAATCGGCTACTCCTGCAACAGCAGCTGCACGTCGCTCACCAGCTCGGCCACCGGCGCGCCAAACGTCATCAGCTCGCGCAGCCGGCCCTGCTTGTCGATGACGTAGGTGAACGCGCTGTGATCGATGCTGTATTGAGCGGTCTCGGCCGACTCGCGCCGCACGGCCGTCACCTGATACGCGTTCATCACCCTGTGCAGCTCGGTGGGTGAGCCGGTGAGGCCGAGAAAATCCGAGTCGAACAGGGTCATGTAGCGGGCGAGCTTGTCTGGCGTATCGCGATTGGGATCCACCGTGATGAACACCACTCGCACATCCTCGAACGCGTCGCCCAATTGCCGTTTGACCTGGGCCATGTGGGCGAGCGTGGTCGGGCACACATCGGGGCAACTGGTGTAGCCAAAGAATAGGAGCACCACTTTGTTGCGCTGCTGGGCCAGGCTAAACGGCTGGCCCCTGTAGTCGGTCAATTCGATCGACGCGGCCGCCTTGGCCGGCTCCAACCTGCCGCCGTGCAGGGTTTGGCCGGTGCAGGCGCTCAACAAGACTGCGGCCACCAGCGCCGGCAGCAGCGCGAGCAGGGATGTGCGAGGTGTCAATTTCATGATGCGTCATCACCTGGTTTCAGCTTATTTCTTCGGGTCGCCATCGCCGGCCTTGAACAGCCCCAGCGCGCCGCGGCCCACAAAATTAAAGGCGTGGGTGACGATGGGATACAGGCCATCCTCGGCCATGCTGAACTCGACGATTGCGCCCTGGGCCGGCGACAGATCCACTGCCTGTGAACCGTAGTGGCCGACGTTGTCGGGCGTGAGATGGATGCCTTCCTTGATGACAGTGTCGAAGATGGTGCCGACGATGTGAAACGAGCTGTCGATGCTGGGGCCGGCGTTGAGCACAAACACGCGCACGCGCTTGCCGGTGTCGACTTGGATTGGGTTGTCCTTGTATTGATCGGCCACGCCGTTGAACACGACGAAGTCTGGCGCAGGGGCCGAGGCCGCGGCTTTGGTCAGGCTGGACGGCTCGCCCTGGGGGCCGAGATACCACTCGCTTTGCACAAAGGTAAATTCTTTGTCCACCGGCGGCAGGCCCTCTTTCGGCTCCACGATCACCATGCCATACATGCCGTTGGCAATGTGATGCAAGGCCGGCGCAGTGCCGCAGTGATACATCCACACGCCGGCATATTCGGCCTTGAACTCGTACAGCTTCTCTTCGCCGGGGTTGATCGAGCTCATCTCGTCGTTCCAGGCCACCATGCTGGCGTGGAAGTCCACCGAGTGCGGCAGCTTGCTGTCGGCGGGGTTCTTGAGATGAATGCGCACGGTGTCGCCGACCTTGACCCGAATCACTGGCCCCGGCACGGTGCCGCCGAACGTCCATACCGCCTGCACAAAACCTTTGGCCACGGTCATCGGCATCTCTTTGACCACCAGGTCGATGTCGTGGATCTCACCGGCCAGCAGCGCCGGCGCAGTGGCGTCGCGTGGGGCGTAAGCCGGTGCGTTGGCATCGGGTTCGATGTCGAATGCCACCGCCGGGCCGCCATGTCCGCCGCCCGACTCCTCAGTTTGCGCAACCACTTTTCCACCTACCGAGATGGTGCCGACCATGCCCGCCTCTTTGTGGCCGGGAATGGAACAAATAAATTTGACGCCCTCGGCACCGATCATCACATCGGCCTGTTGGGTCTCGCCGGCGTTGGCGATGATCTTGGTGCCGTCGGGGAAGCTCACATCATGCATGATCGATCCGGTATTGTGCAGCTTGATGATATAGCGGCCGGGCGCATCCACATTAATAAAGTTGGGGGTAAAGCCAATATCGATTCCGGTCAACTCCAATGTGCCCAGCACCGAGCCGCTGGACGTGGCGGCCTGGATCAGGGTGGGCGCTGTGGTTGCTGTGACGGGTGCTACCTGCGCAGCAGCCTGCGGGGCGGAGATGGGTTTGGGCGTGCTGGTGGGTCGCATTTCCGATCCGGAGCAGGCCGCAAGGCTCAGGCCTAAAACGAGCAGGCAGGAAATAAAGTGGGGTTTTTTGTTCATGACAATTCGGCGGGATCAGGTGCTGGCGCAAGTGCCGCTGCCGTCTCCGATGGGTCTGTTGGCGTCGTAAGCATCACGAGGAAGGGCCGGCCGATGGCGCTGACGGGGCAATAGCTTTCGCAGATTTCGCAAAAGGTGCACTGCGCGGGCCGGGTGATCACGGCCTGGCCATTCACCAGATCCACGGCCTGTGGGGGGCAAAGTTCCACGCACAGTCCGCAGCCGGTGCACACGGTCAGGTCAATATCTGGCACCACATGCTCGGCCATCCAGGTGAGATTACGCATCTTGCAGACACGTTATCGGTTTGTGCGCTGGTCGTCTGCGACTTTTCTCACATGGGCCAACCCCGCATAGAATCGGCCCATGTCGCAGGTTGAGTCCGCCATGATTCGTGCGGGGCATCTGTTTGCCCGGCTGCCCGATGCATCCGTCGAAGCGTTGCGTGCCATTGCCGTGCTACGCCACTACCCAGCCAGGACCCAGCTGTTTTTGGAGGGTGATCCCGTCGCTGACCTATGCGTCGTCATCACCGGGCGGGTCAAGATTGGCCGCGTTTCGACCAGCGGCCGCGAGCAGATCATGACCCTGGTGGAACCCGGCCAGCACTTCAACATTGTGCCAGTGTTCGATGGCGGCCCGTGCCCGGCCAATGCCGAGACGATAACCGTGTCGCAGGTGTTGCGTTTCCCATCCGATGCATTGCGGCAACTCGTGGGGCAGGATGCGGCGCTGGCATTGACATTGCTGAAAGAGTGTTGCAGCCACATGCGCCGGCTGGTCAACATGGTGGACGATCTCACGTTGCATACGGTGCAGGGCCGTCTGGCCCATCTGCTGGTGCAGGTGGCCTCTGGCGAGAGCGCGATGCCGCTGACCCAGGCCGAGATGGCGGCCCAGCTCGGCACAGTGCGCGAGATGGTGGGCCGTTCACTCAAGACCTTTGAGGCGCTGGGACTGATTGAGATTCAGCGTGGCGTGATTCGAGTGATGGATCAGCAAGGGCTGCTGGCGCAGGCAGATGCGTGATGGGGCATGCCCAGACTGTGTATTCGTCTCTACAAACATTAATTGTTTGCATAGACGGACGCTCTGGCACACAATAGGCGGTATGAACTTTGTTGTGTTGAGTGGTGGGGTCGGCGGTGCCAAATTTGCAGATGGCATGGCCAAGAGTGTCGGTCCCGAAAATCTGACTGTCATTGTGAATACCGCTGACGATCAAGAGCTTTATGGCCTGCACATCTCACCCGATCTGGATTCAGTCACTTACATGCTGGCCGGTCTGGCCAACCCCGAGACTGGCTGGGGGCTGGCCGGCGATACCTGGAACAACTTCGAGATGCTCCAGCATCTGGGCATGAAGCCGTGGTTTCGGCTGGGCGATAAGGACCTCGCCACGCATTTGATGCGCACCAATATGCTTAAAGCGGGTGCCACCCTGACCGAGGTCACCCGCGCGCTCTCGCGCGAGTTGGGCATCCAAAGCCGCATTTTGCCGATGACGAATGCGCGCGTTCGCACCATCGTGGACACGGATGAAGGTCTATTGCCGTTCCAGGAGTATTTCGTCAAGCGGCAGTGCGAACCGGCCGTGCATGGCTTTATCTTCGAGGGGGCTGAGGAAGCCGAGGCCACGGTCGAAGTGGTGCGCGCCATCGAGACGGCCGACACCATCATTATTGCGCCCTCGAATCCCTATATGAGCGTGGACCCGATTCTGGCCATGGCCGGTGTCAAGGATGCCCTGCTCAATGCCAGCGCACCAATCATCGCGGTGTCGCCGATCGTGGGTGGGTTGGCCATCAAGGGGCCACTGGCCAAGGTGATGGCCGAGCTGGGCCTGACGCCCACGCCGGTGGTCATCGCCGAGCACTATGCCGACTTCATCAACGGCTTTGTGTTGGACGAACAGGACCGCGACATGATGGCCGATGTGGTGACGCTGGCCATTGGGCCGCTGGTGACCAACACCATCATGAGCAATATCGAAGAGCGCGCCACCCTGGCGTGCGAAGTGGTGAACTACGCCGACCGGCTGCGGCCCGAGAAACTGGGCGGCTGCCGATTGGATGAGCCGAAGCAGCTTTCCAAAGGCTAGTGCGCGCCTGTTTATTCATTCTGTCATTCTGTCCAAAATTTGCGGCCGTTCTTCAGGTGGGCTGGAAGTTTGATCGCTGGCTGGACAGCGTGCCGATGCAGCGGCCCTTAAAAACTGTTTTGCAATGCCTGGCTGCCACTTAGGTATCCTTGCGGCATGACAATCAAATGCTCTGTTTACATCGCCACGTCGCTGGATGGATTCATTGCGCGCAAAGACGGCTCGATCGACTGGCTCATCGGCGTCAACGATCCCACCAGCACGGAAGACTACGGCTACAAGATGTTCTTTGATTCGGTGGATACGCTGGTGATGGGCCGCAACACTTACGAATTGGCACTGACGTTTGGCGAGTGGCCGTACGGCGGCAAAAACCTGGTGGTGCTGAGCACGGGTTCGCCGAAGGTGCCGGAGCATCTGGCCGGCAGCGTTGAAGTGACCTCGCTTGCCCCGGCTGAGATGGTGCAATACCTGGCCGGCAAGGGCGCAAGACATCTCTATATCGACGGTGGCAAAACCATCCAGAGCTTCTTGCGGGCTGGCCTGATTGACGAGATGACGATTACGCTGACGCCGATTTTGATTGGCGAAGGGTTGCCGCTGTTCGGGCCGCTTCAGCACGATCTCAAATTGAAGCATCTCGAAACCAAAGCGTATCCCAACGGCTTCGTGCAAAACAAATATCAACCGGTTCGCGCCGCGTAACTATGGAACCTCGCGCATTGCTCCAACGGCTCGATGAAATTGGCCGCTCGCTCGAGCGCAGCGGCCACGCGCTGGCGCTGATCGGCCTGGGCTCGGTCGGCCTCGAACGCGAGCGGCTGGATGCCTACTCTGACCTCGACTTTTTTGTCATCGTGGAGCTGGGCTACGGACGCGCCTATCTCGACAACCTGAATTGGTTGAGCAGGGTGGGGCCGATTGCCTATTCGTTTCAGAACACAGGTGATGGCTACAAGGTTTTATTCGCCGACGGCATCTTCTGCGAGTTCGCGGTGTTCGAGCCGCAGCAGTTGGCGCAAATTCCATTCTCGCCTGGCCGCATTGTGTGGAAGCAGCCGCAGGTGTCCGACGAGATTGGCCGGCCAGCCAAAGCTGCCGAACCACCCGCAAAACCAGATCGAGATTGGCTTCTAGGCGAAGTGTTGACCAATTTGTATGTGGGGCTGGGCCGCGAGCGGCGCGGCGAGACATTGGCCGCCATGCGCCTGATTCAAGTGCACGCCGTCGACCGTTTGCTGGACCTGGCCGCGCTGGTCGAAGTGGAGCAATCGGCCCCGCGCGATGTGTTTGCGAACGAGAGGCGTTTTGAGCAACGCTATCCGCACATGGTCGATGTGCTGGCCGATTGGGCGCAAGGCTATGCGCGAAACCGCGAGTCGGCGTTGAGCATCCTGGCGTTTTTGGAGCAACACTTTGGGGTGAATCAAGCCATGGCAGCAGCCATCCGAAATACTTGATTCATGGATCGAAACACCTTCATCGTGTACAGCCGAATTCGTAGGGGCGAAGCATTTGCCCACCAAGATTTTGGTTCGCCCAAACCTGTACGGGCAAATGCTTCGCCCCTACCCATGGCTTGTGATTTTTTATTGGAGCAGATGCGCGCGCAGGGCTTGCAGACCGGCCTCGGTGTTCGCGCGGCCGAAGCCGATGCGGAAGTGATCGGCCGGCACCGGTTGTAGATCTGACCGGTAGATGCTGGCCGGCAACAGCAACACGCCGCTTTGCTCCACAAGCGTTTTGCAAAAGACTTCGACGCCGTCGGCTCCTGTGTAGCGCGGGAAGGCCACGCAGCCACCCTCGGGGGCGGCCCAATCGAAGCGATCGGTGAACTCGGCGAAGAACGCGTCCAGCAAAACCAGATTGGCGCGGACGATGGCGAGGTTGCGAGCCAGAATACGCTCGCGGGCCGCGAGGGCGATGCGGGCGAGAATCTCGCTGGGGGCGCTGTTGCAGATGGACAGGTAGTGCTTGGTGCGCTCCATTTTGGAGAGCAGGGCGTGGTCCTTGCAGGCGATCCAGCCGATGCGCAAGCCGGGCAAGCCAAGCGCCTTGGACATGACGCCGAGCGACAACGCTTTGGTGTAACCCGAGATGCCATCAACGGCTTGCACCAGCGTGTGGGCTGGGTCGCGTTCGAGGCCGCGATAGACCTCGTCGGCAAACACATAGATATCGCGCTCGGCCGCCAACTCCAGCAAGCACCGCCAGGTGTGCGGGTCGATGACTTTGCCGGTGGGATTGTTGGGGAAGTTGACGGCGATGAGGCGGGTGTTGGGGCGCAATGCGGCTTTGATCTCGTCGAGGTTGAGATTCCAATTGTCTTCCTCATGCAACCGTACGCCGGTGACAGCGCCGCACAGATGCAGCGGCAGCGTCTCCATGGACTGGTAATTGGGCGTGGTCACGATGGCGTGGTCGTTGCGGCCCAGCAACGCATGCATGGCGCAAAACAGACCTTCCTCGGCACCGGCAAAACACAGCACATCGGCCGGGTCGGCGGTGTCGTAGGTGGCGGCGATGGCCTGGCGCAGGGTAGGGTCGCCGGGGGATTGGGTGTAGCCGAGGCTGAGCATGTCCCAGGCGGCGCGGTCGGCCGGCGTCGCCCACTCCAGGAGCTCGCGCATGCTCAGTGTCTCCATGTCGGACGCCGTCAGATGATAGCGGGCGTTGAACTCCCACTGAGCAAAATACGTTTCGAGGCGAAAGTCGGGTAGGTAAGTAGGAAGGTGGGGCATAAGTAGGTCGGAGTTGTTAGTTGTTAGTTTTTAGTAGTTAGTGCAGAGTGGCTGGTTGCAGCGGAGGACTAACTACTAATGACTAACCACTAAAAACTCCCCTGTGTTGGGGTTTCGAT
>JBBQST010000229.1:0-7444 GCA_038213625.1 Thermoflexales bacterium | reverse complement strand
TGTTTGGTCTGCTGCATGGTGAGCATGGCCGGCATGCAAAACGCATCGCCCAACGCCTGACCATAGATGCCACCCAAAATTTTCGACTTGAGAGTTGTATGACTGCTGTTCGATTCCAAAAGATGCCTCAAAGATGCCACGTAGAGCGGTTGGTTGTGCATCACGCCGATGCGCAATGCGCATCAGTATTCTACGCACGGGCCAGGGGCGAGAGAGGGAATGGGGGAATGAGATAGAGTTCGGAACTCTATCCCATTCCCCTTTCCCCCATTCCCTCGTTTCCTAAACCGCCTGACGAAATTTGCGCTGGCGATTGATGGCGCGTTGGCGCTGCACCACGGCATACAACACCAGCGCAATAATCGTGGCGATGTAGGGAATCATCTGCACAATCTGGGTGGGGATTTTGAGGTTACCCAGTTGAATTGAGAGCGCATCGGCCGCGCCAAAAGCCAGCGCGGCAATGAGCGTGCCCCACGGGTTTTTAGCGCCCAGATAGACCGCCGCCAGTGCAATGAAGCCACGTCCCGCCGTCATGTCGCGGGCAAAGAATTTTACATAGCCCATGCTCAGAAATACACCGCCCAGGCCGGCAAAAAAGCCGCTAAGAATGAGTGCGAGGTAGCGCATACCCTGCACATTGATGCCGACCGAGCGGGCTGCATCCGGGTTCTCGCCCACAGCGCGCAGGTGGATGCCGATGCGGGTGCGAAACAAAAACAAAGCCACCAGCGCCGTCAGAATCAGCGCCGCGTAGGTCAGAATATTCTGGCCGCTGAAGATCGTGCCGATGACGGGGATGTCCTTGATGATGGGAATCTCGATGAACGGCATCTGCTGGCTGATGAGTGTGCTGGTGCCACCCTTGTCACCGCTGCCGGTCAGGGATTGCGTCACCAGATACACCACAAACGTGGTTGCGCCGGAGCACAGAATATTGAGCGCGATGGCGGCCAGAATCAAATCGGCTCGCAGGTTCAGGTGAAAGAACGCCAGCAGTGTAGCCAGCAGCATGGCGACGGCAACACCCGCCAACATGCCGGCCCAGGCGCTTTTGGTATAGACACTGACCAGCACGCCGGTACAGGCCGCGGCCAGCATCATGCCTTCCAAAGCAATATTGCTGACGCCGCCCAGCTCCGAGATGAGTCCGCCCAATGCCGGCAAAATCAGCGGCGTGGCCACCCGCAACACGCTGGCAATAAACGAGGCGCTAAAAATAACTTGAAGTGCTTGTTCCATGGTTGCTTGAATGATTGACCAGTGACAGATTGACGATTGATGAATGGTCAATCGTCAATCTGTCAATGGTCAATTCACTTATTGGCTTGTCTGCCTCGCCCGGCGCGCTTTCACCAGATCGATCAACACTTGCGCCGTGATCAGCAGAATGATGACGGCTTGAATCACCTGCACAATCTCGGCACCCACTTGGGCCTCTTGCTCCATGATGTCGCCGCCGACGCGAAGATATGAATAGAACAGGCCGGTGATCGGCACGAGTAAGGGGTTGTTGCGCGCCAGCAGTGCCACCACGATGCCCTCGAAGGCCAGCCCCGCCGCCATGCCAGGGATGAGCCGGTTGTGCACGCCCAGCAGCAAATGCACGCCACCCATGGCCGCAATGGCGCCGCCGATGGCAAATGACAGCGCAATGGTGCGCTTGGTATTGATGCCGCCGTAGCGGGCAAATTTCTCGTTGGCGCCGATGGTGCGCACCTCATAGCCAAACGGCGTGCGCGTCAGCAATATCCAAACAAGGATGACGCCGATGACCACGAAGATGACGCCGGTATTGACCCGGCCGAAGTTGAACTTAAAAATGTCGCCAATGCGGGCCAGCACGGCATTGGGCTGCACTGCCTCCGAGCGAATTTGTTGTGCGCCAGGAGCCGTGAACACATAGGTCAGAAAATAATCATATAGCCTGAACACCACCGCGTTGATCATCAGCGTCGCCACGATCTCGTTGGCATTCAAATACGCCTTCATCAAACCCGGGATCAGGCCGATGAGAAAACCGGCCACCATCGCGCATATTAACGGAAGAATCACGGCAATCACCGGCGGCATGGGCACATAAATGGCGATGACCGCGCCGACCATGGCTCCGACATACATTTGCGATTCCGCGCCGAGACTGAACTGGCGCGCTCGAAAGGCAATGGACACCGACAGGCCCAAAATGATGAGCGTGGTCGCGTCCTCCAGCCAGCGGCCCGTGCGCAAGGTGCGGCTCAACGGCCCGGTCAGCAAGGCCTGGTAAGCCTTCACCGGGTCTTTGCCGACCACCAGCATGACCAGAAAGCCGATGAGCAAGGCCAACAAAATAGTAGCCAGAGTGATGACCAGATCGATGGTGGCCAGGCGGCGTCGCTCGGCGGCCACACGCGCGCGCTCGGCAGATCGGTCGAAAGTTATTTGGGCTGCGGACATAGTTGAGGGCTGCTGGCTGTTGGCGGCTGGCTGCTAACTGCCAGCCGCCAACAGCCTGTTACAAGTTCTGTTCAATCTCCACTTCAGTTTGCTGCTTGATGCCAAGCATATACAGGCCGACTTCTTCTTCGGTCAGCGCATTTACATCAGAAAATATCGCGGTGATGCGGCCATCTTTCATCACGGCCAATCGGTCGGACAGCGAGAGCACCTCGCCCAGATCGGCCGAGATCAGCAAAATGGCCACACCGTCGTTGCGAGCGCGAATGAGCTGCTCATGCATAAACTCGCTGGCACCGATGTCCACGCCGCGGGTGGGCTGGGCCGCAATCAACAGCTTGGGTTGCGAGGACAACTCGCGCGCCACCACCACTTTTTGCATGTTGCCGCCCGAGAGCGAACCCACCGGCAACGTGCCGTCGGGCGTGCGAATACCATATTGCTCGATCAAGCGGTCGCCGTTGTCGCGAATCGCGACCGGGTTCATGAATCCGCCGCGCGTAAACGGCTCCTGGGTGTAGCGATCCACGATCAGGTTTTCGCTGATGGAGCTGGTGAGCGCGACGCCGTTGGTCAGGCGATCTTCGGGGATGTGGGCGCAGCCGGCCTGGCGCACCTCACGCGGCGTGTGGCCGGCAATCGTGTGATTGGCCAGCTCGATGGTGCCGGCCTGCGGCTTGCGCAAACCGGCGATGAGCTCGACCAGCTCGGTTTGCCCATTGCCCTCGACGCCGGCAATGCCCAGAATTTCATTGGCATACACATTGAACGACACGCGCCGCAGGGCTTCGACGCCGGCCTCGGTGGCATATTCCAGATTGCGCACCTTGAGCATTACATCGCCGCGCTGGGTCGGCGGCTTGCGAATGTTCATGAACACTTCGCGGCCCACCATCATGCGCGCAATGCGTTCCTCGTCGGTGTCGGCCGTGTCGACCGTGCCCACCATCTTGGCGTCGCGCATCACGCTGACCCGATCACTGATCTCCTTGACCTCGCGCAATTTGTGCGAGATGAAGACCACGGTTTTGCCGGCTTTCACCAACTGGCGAATGGCCGCGAACAACTCGATGGTTTCCTGCGGCGTGAGCACGGCCGTCGGCTCGTCCAGGATCAGCACTTCTGCGCCGCGATACAGCGCCTTGAGGATTTCGACGCGCTGGCGCATGCCGACGGGCACCGAATCCACCACCGCAGTCGGGTCGACCGCCAGGCCATATTGTTTGCCCAGCGCGTTGGTTGCTTCAACGGCTTTGCGGCTGTTGACCAGGCCGCTTTGCAACGGCTCGCTGCCCAGCACAATGTTCTCGGCAATGGTGAACGACGGCACCAGCATGAAGTTCTGGTGCACCATGCCGATGCCGAGGGCGATGGCCTCGTGGGGCGTGTTGATGGTGACAGGTTTGCCGCGTAGCATGATCTCGCCGCTGGTCGGCTTCTCCATGCCATACAAGATCTTCATCAGCGTGGACTTGCCCGCGCCGTTTTCGCCCACCAGCGCATGGATCTCGCCGGGGCGCACTTCAAAGGTCACATCGTTGTCCGCGCGCACACCATTCGAATAAATCTTGGTGATATTGCGCATCTCGATTAGCGGTTCAGCCATGAATAAATCCTGGTTTTCCAATCGATTACAAAGTTCAACAAAGCTCAGACAGCAGCACAAACACAAGGGCGCAGCGCGTCAATCTAGTTGACGAATGCTGCGCCCAATTGCACATCGCGATACAAAAGCACGTGACGGATTAAATCAGCACGCGCTCGGGTGTCAAATCAGTGCCGTTGCCAGCCACCGCAAACGCGAGAATCACAGTGTTTGCGGTGGCTGGCATTCAAATTCAATTACGGTGCATCAAAAGCCGACACCACCTTGGTCTCGCCGCTCTTCACCTTGTCGAACGAGGCCTGCACGATGGCCTGAATGTCCTTCGACACGAACTTCTGATAGTTCTCGTTGTCGGCGATGCCCACGGCATCGTCGGCGGCACCGAGGCTCTCAGACACGCCATAGGTCAGCTTGCCCTCGGCATCCAGCTTGGCCGCGCGCAACAAACCGGCATCCACGTTCTTGAGCATCGAGGTGATGATGGTGGCCTTCTGATCAGGGTCGGCGATGGTCAGGAACTGGTCGCTGTCCACACCGATGGAATACAACTTGGCTTCCACTGCGGCCTCGAAGGCACCATTGCCGGACGAGCCAGCCACGCCCCACACCACGGCTACGCCCTGGTCAAACATCGACTTGGCAATTTCCTTGCCCTTGGCCGGGTTGCTGAACGGGGTGTCGCCACCGACGTATTGCACCAGCACATCGGTCTCGGGGTTAAAGCCGGCCTCGGCAAAGCCCTGCTTGAAGCCGACCACGAAGTCATTGATCACGGGCGCATCAATGCCACCCACGATGCCGACCTTGGCCTTACCCTCGGCACCTGGCAACTTGCCCTCTTTCAAGACATTGCCCACGGCCACACCCAACAGGTATGAGCCTTCGTTGGCCTTGAAGAAGATCGAGTAGACGTTCTTGCAACCATCGCCGCAGGCTGCAAAGTCGGGGCCGGCGTCAAAGGTCCAGAACTTCTTGTCCGGATACTTGGGCGCAATGGCCTGGACGTAGCCGCTCATGTCGAAAGTGCCGGCCACCAACACATCGTAGTCATCGCTGGCGGCGGCGTCTTCGAGACCTGGCTCCCACTTGTTGCGGTCGTAGCCCAGCTCGACCACCTTGGTCTCGTAGCCCAGCTCGCTGGTCATCATGTCGAGGCCGCGCTTGGCGCTGTCAAAGAAGCTCTTGTCGCCGAGGGTGCCGTTCAGCACCAGCTTGACGCGCAGCTTGGTGGCCGGCATCGCCGCGGTCTCGGTCATGGCCTCAGTGGCAGCGGCAGCCGGAGCTTCGGTTGCAGCGGGAGCTTCAGTAGCAGATGCTGCTGGGGCCTCAGTGGCAGCAGGCGCAGTCGTCGGTGCGGCGGCAGGGGTACCGCACGCGGCCAGAAGCAGGCTCAAAGCCAAAACGGGACCAGCAAACAAAACATTCCTTCTATTCACGATTTTCACTCCTTAAATGGTTACGGACTACAGGCCACAGATTGTGACACTGAATGTCGACTCAATCCGTCGTTGGGACCCATTGAGCAGCGAGTGCCGCTCGATGGGGATTATAGGCTTTGGGACGATGTGGGTAAATTTGCCTTTAGATTTAGGACGCGCTCCAAACGAATGCACAAAGCCAGCAATATGCTTTGACAAACTATTGGTAGGTTGTCAAGGCAAAGACTTTACGTAGCCACGTCATTCCCGCGGAGGCGGGAATCCAGTGCTAAATCAACTGTCGCGTCGGGGTTACGACTGGATTCCCGCCTCCGCGGGAATGACGGCCTGGTTTGATGGGTTCCATTCAGTCTCAGTTTTGCCCTTGGACTAACCTACGGTCTTTACTTTGACAAACTACCTAGCCAGCGCTACTTGGTGATGGCCGAGACCACCACAGTCGCACCACTGGTGACTTTGGCCGCGGCCGCCGTCACCTTGTCCTGGGTCTCTTTGGACACAAACTTCTGGTAATTCTCGTTGTCGGCCAGACCCACGGAATCGGCCGCGATGCCAACATATTCAGTCGCGCCATAGGTCAGCTTGCCCTCGGCATCCAGCTTGGCCGCGCGCAGCAAACCCGCGTCCAGCTTCTTGATCATCGAGGTGATGATGATGGCCTTCTGGCCAGGATCGGCAATGGTGAGAAATTGATCGCTGTCTACGCCCACGGCATACAGCTTGGATTCCACCGCCGCCTCGAACGCGCCGTTGCCGGTCGAGCCTGCCACGCCCCACACAATACCGGCACCCTGGTCAAACATCGACTTGGCAATTTCCTTGCCCTTGGCCGGGTTGTTGAACGGGCTATCGCCGCCGACATATTGCACGATGACGTTGATCTCGGGGTCGAGGCCGGACTCGGCAAAACCCTGCTTGAAGCCGACCACAAAGTCGTTCAGGCCGGGGATGTCCAGACCGCAAATGATGCCGATTTTGGTCTTGCCCTCGATGCCGGGCAGGGTGCCGGCCTTCAGCAATTCACCCATCGCAATGCCCAGCAAATATGAGCCTTCATTGGGCAGGAAGTAGATCGAATACACATTCTTGCAGCCATCGGCACAGGCCGCAAAGTCGGGCGAGCCGTCGAACAGCCAGAATTTTTTGTCCGGATATTGCGGCGCGATCTTCTGGACATACTCGCTCATGTCGCTGGCGGCCACCACAATAGCGTCCCAGTCGTCAGACGCCGCAGCGTCCTCCAGACCCGGCTCCCACTTGTTGCGGTCGTAGCCCAGCTCCACCGTCTGGATGTCATAGCCCAGCTCCGTCTTCATCATCGCCAACCCGCGCTGGGCGCTATCGAAATAGCTCTTGTCGCCCAGGGTGCCGTTCACCACATACTTCACGCGCAGCTGGGTGCCGGCAGCGGTAGCAGCAGTGGTGGATTCGGCCGTGGCTTCTGCCGGAGCAGTGGTTGCAGCAGCCTCCGTGGTGGCAGGTGCCTCTGTGCTGGCTGGCGCGGTTGTGGCGGCGGGTTGGGCTGGAGCCGCAGGTGCGGCGCAAGCGCTCAAAATCAGGCTCGCAGTCAAAGCGGCGCTGGCAAATAGAAACGTGCGTCGATTAGCAATTACGGTCACTATCTTCCTCCGATGGATTGAATTGGATTCGAATGGGAATTGACTGGATTTGAGTCAAAACACAGGTTGGATGGAGTGCAACGTGATGTGGCTTGAGCAAGGTATGCCACACGTGATTCAGCGAGGAAACCAACACAGTAGTTTGAGCCGGTCAACGTGGACAACTCTCGACAGGCGTTATGTGAGCAAACGGCCCGTGCGGAGCGGTATCCGCGTCAGCATTATAACGAGATTGCGGGGGAGAGTAGGGGGGGTAGAACGTTGAAGAGAGAAAAAAGGAGAACCCCGCCGGAAGGTGTTTGGGGGGAAGAAATGGTAAAAACATAAAAAACCCAAAACGCCCC
>JBBQST010000228.1:0-7474 GCA_038213625.1 Thermoflexales bacterium | reverse complement strand
CTAACAATGTTTGTGCACATGTTGTTGTTCGGATTTAAACAGCATCAGACATATCTTGGACAGAATGACAGAATAGACACAAACGGGATTTTTAAAGCAGGTATCTATTTTGTTAAGTCTGTCTTACTATCCAAAATTTCTTCCGCTCTGAAGTCAAATTGCTAGCCCAGCTTCTGCCCAAGAAAATCGAACACCTTTTTCCAGCCATCCACGACCTGCTCCTGCCGATACGCCGGCCGCATGTGATAGAAGAAGCCATGACCGGCCCCGGCATACCTATGAAACGCATAGTCATTGCCGTGTTGCTTTAAGGCCGCTTCCAATTGGGCGACGTGTTCGGGCGTGGGACTTCGATCCTCTTCACCAAAGATGCCCAGGATCGGACAAGGCAGATCGGCCGTGTAATCAATTGGTGCCACCGGCCGCTTGCTGGTCAGGTTATTGATCACACTCCAATACAGTTTTCGAGAGCATACTCATTTCTTGGAAATTGATGTATTTGAGTAAGTGGCCGGCGGCTACGATTCCATCGCCAGTGCAATCGCTTCATCCAGTGAGAGTCCACGCCCTTCGGCCCACGCAGCCTCGAACATCCTGGGGTTCATGCGTGTGCGCGCTTTGGCGATTAGCGCGTCCGCCCGTCTGCGGTCGCCAGGCGCATTGATCAGCCCCATCCTCTCGCTTAGTGCCTCGGCTGCGCCCCAAATTTTTGCGGCTTGACACACATCGGATGTCGTACGGTGTGGCATGGTGCCGAGGGTGCCGGCCAGTACATCCAGAAGCCACAATTTGACTGCGACAAACTTGTTGCGATTCAAACCCTCGCGCAGGAATTCAAGCGCCTGTTCATAGCCGCGACGGCTCAGCGCAAGTGCACCCATTCCCAAGCATGCCAAACCGAAATAGACTTGTCTCCTGAAGTTCAGGGCATGGCACCACACGTAGGCTTCTTCAAAGAATGCTTCAGCCTCGTCTATATTGCCCAATATGAGCTGTGCCTGCCCAAGCCGAATCAGCGCACCCACCGTCAACTCCTGATTCTGAATCGCACGGCTAATTTGTAGCGCTTCACTCGCTATTTGTATCGCCTGCACGCAATCATCCATCTCAATGTAAATACGACTCAGGGTGATTAAATGATCTGCAAGCTTCGGCTGGGCATTAATCGCACGGGCAAGCACCACACCTTCCTGGGCATAGCGCAATCCCTCTTCAAAACGGTGTTGTTGCCAGGCATTGATCGCCGCACTCTCCAACAGATCGTTGCGAACGAACGGGGCCATTTCAATATTTGCGGAGAGCACCTCAGGCAGCGTGTGCCGGATCTCGTGAGTCAGGCCGGCTTGATGAAAATAAGCACTCAGGGCTAGAGCCAACTCAACCGTCAGTGGATGCCGATGATCCAACAGCCAACGCAGCGCGGCGCGGGCGTTATACAGTTCAACGGCAATGAGGGAGTAAGACTCATCAGGGCCTGGCTTAAGGATGCGTGCAAAATACTCGGCGTGTTTCTGCCGTGCCTGCTCCAATTCTTCGCTGGGTAATTGCTCGAGCCCAAACTCGCGAATCATCTCCAGCATCGACCAACGCGACTCATCCTCACGCTTAAGCAGACTCTGATCGGCCAAGTCGTGCAAGTTCACATCATTTGGCAGAGCGCACACCGCCTGTGCCGCCTCGCTGGAAAAGCTGCCCACGAACACACCCAACCGGGCGAACACCAGGCGCTCAGTTGGATTGAGTAAGTCGTAGCTCCATTGGATCGCGGCACGCAAGGTGCGTTGACGCGGCTCAACATCACGTGTAGCCGATGTAAGCGTCTGCAGCGGCGCGTTATGCAGCGCATTGCGCAACTGTTGCAAGGTGAATCGACGCAGGCGTGCCGCCGCCAACTCAACCGCCAAAGGAAGCGCATCCACCCGTTCACAGATGTCCAGCACCATCGCAGCACTGTCGAAATCGAGCGTGAAATCAGCCTGAAAGGTCTGGACGCGTGCCACGAATAATTTGACTGCGTCAAACTCAGCCAGTTGTTGTAGAGAGACAGGCGTCGCTTTCGGCGGCAACGATAACGTGGGCACACCGAATTCATGCTCACCATAGACCTGAAGCAACACCCGGCTGGTAACCAGTAACTTAACCTTCGCGCAGGCTTTGAGCAGATCGGCCACCCATGGAGTCGCGTCCAACACATGCTCGAAGTTGTCCAAAATGAGCAACATCTCGCGTGAGCGCAAAATCGTTTGTAGTCGCTCCAGCAAAGGGACTGGCCCGGCTTCGGAAATATTGAAGATGCGCGCAATGGCCGGCAGCACGAGAGATGGATCGCTGATGGGCGCAAGTGCGATAAACCAAACACCGTCGGCGAACTGGTCGAGTAAAGCATGGCCGACTTGAATGCTCAGGCGTGTTTTGCCGATTCCAGGTGGCCCAACCATAGTGAGCAGGCGCACGTCTGACTGCAATAGCCGTGTCCGAACCCATGCCAATTCGGCAACGCGATTGATGAATGAGGTGAGCGGTGTGGGCAAATTGGTCAGTAACGTGCTAGGCGGCGGGTGCCATTCCTGTGGATCTAACAACGGTGGTTGGCCGCTCCCACGCGCGAACCGGATGAATTCAGCGTGCGCCTCTGTGGGAATGGCTAACGCCTGAGCCAGCAGTTCAGCAATTTGCTGTGAGGGACGCCGTTGATCCTGCTCAATCTTTTGCAACGTGATCGTGGCACAGCCAATGCATTTTGCAAGTGCCACGCGAGTGAGATCCAGCTTGTTTCGGCGCGCCTTGAGCCATGGGCCGAACATGATTACGGATGAAGAGGAAGGGTGTATCACCGTTGTATCACCCATTGTATGCCGTGACCCTATGTCGGTTGACGGCATTTTCATCTACTGTGGGACTCGCTCAACCCGTGAAACGTTTCATGGGTAAGCAACGGGCAGTCATACAGCCCTACACCTTCATAGATCAAAAAATATGGTGAAAAATGTCTAACAAGCCACTCACTCAAACTTTGACACATGCAGAGTCACGCCGCAGATTGCTGAAGACGGCTATGGCCGGGGCCGTGGCAGGAGCGCTGGCCGCGTGTGCGCCTCCGCCTCCCGCCTCCAAAGCGGTTCTCAGCGCAACAGCCGTGGTGAATCAAAATGCTTCAGAAACCAGTATCCCTACCCAATCAGGAGTTGCCATGAACAACACACCTAATCAACAAGAGAAAGCAACATTCGTTTTAGTTCACGGCGCGTGGCACGGCGGCTGGTGCTGGAAGAAAGTGGTGCCATTACTAGAAGCGGTTGGACATCGTGTTTTCACACCGACTTTAACGGGTTTAGGAGAGCGGGTTCATCTGCTGAGTTCGCAGATTGATTTGAACACCCACGTTCAAGACATTGCTGCCACATTGGACTATGAGGATTTGCACAATGTGGTGCTGGTCGGGCATAGCTACGGCGGCATGGTCATCCCCGGTGTGGCAGAGAAAGCCGGTGCACGCCTCGCCCACATGGTCTACATCGATGCATTTCTGCCGGAGAACGGTAAGGCTGTGAAAGACTATGCGCCGGTGCCTCCTACCAAAGAAGATGGCTGGCGCGTGCCGCCACCGGGGCCGCCCAGCGCATTTGATGTCACCGACGAACGCGACATCGCTTGGATGACGCCGCGCCTGGGCGACCAACCACTCAAAACCTTTACGCAGCCGGCACAGTTATCCGCCGAGCGAAACACCGCGCTGGGGCAGACTTTTATTCAGTGCACCCAAGCGCCTTTCTTCATGGAGGCCGGTGAGCGAGCGAAGAAATGGGGATTTCGGTATCAAGAGCTGTTCTCGGCCGGTCATGATGCAATGGTGACGAAACCAGTGGAACTGTCCAAGATGCTCCTTGAAGTGGTCAAGAAATAACCTTGAGACGCGTTGGAGTCGACACGCCCTTCTGCTCGTGATGGTCGTTGTAGGGGCAAGGCAGCGCACTTGTCGCAGATCAAACCTGTACACGAGCCCACTGCTTTGCCCCATACCCCTTGACTTTCAAGACGGTATCTACTGAGGACCGCTAACAAGCAAAGAGAAATGTTACTCCATAGCTAGCGCAACGGCCTCGTCCATCGACAAGCCTCGCCCTTCGGCCCACGCGGCCTCGAACGCCTTGCGGTTGATACGCGAGCGCGCTTCGGCGATCAATCCATCTCGTCGTCTGCGGTCATCGGGGGAGATGCCTGAACCCATATTCTCGTGCAACGCCGTGGTTGCGCCCCATATTTTCGCGGCACGGCACACATCGGCCGTCGTGCGGCGCGGCATGGTGCCGATCACGCCCGCCAATACATCCAGGGTCAACAATCGAAGCACCGCCGCCTGGTTGCGCGTCACTCCTTCGCGCAGGAATCGGAGCGCGCCGTCATAGTCGCGCTGGCTCAACGCAATCTCACCCATCCCTTTGCAGGCCAGACCCGCATAGACCGATTGCGACCAACCCACAGACTGACACAGCCCATAAGCCTCGGTAAAACAGGCCTCGGCCTGGCCTACATCGTGCTGCATCAGGGCCGCTTCCCCGAGTTGCGTCAACGCCCCAACCACCTGCACGGGGTCCTGAATATCGCGGCCAATTCTCAATGCCTCAAGAGCAGTCGCGTTTGCCGATGCAGCGTCGTCCATCTCGATATAAGCATGAGCAAGTGTGATCAATACGTCTGCAAGTAACACCGGTTCATTTAATGTGCGCGCGATCATCATGGATCCATGTGCGCAACGCAATCCTTCCTCGACATCGCCTTGTTGCCACGCAAAGATTGCCAGGCCTCCCAGCAGATCCAGACGGATCTTCGGCGTCAATTCAAAGCCATTGGTCAACAGTCTCGACATGATGCGGCGAGCTTCACCTTGCAGTCCACGCTGATCAAAATAAGTGTTCGTACACCGAAAGAGTTCAACGGCCAGCGGATCAGTGTGATCAATCAACCATTGAAGCGCGACGCGAACATTGTGTTGTTCAACCTCCATCACAAGGAGATAGTTTTCACGATTCACTTGCAGCAGATGGGTGAAATAGGCCGCGTGCCGCTGATGCAGCAACGCCAACCGATCGCCCGACAACTGCTCAAGTGCAAATTCGCGGATCATCTCCAACATCATCCAGCGCGATTCGCTCTCGCGCTGAATCAGATTCTGATCGGCCAGGGCTTGCAGGAGCGATGCGTCCGGAAGCTGGCACACGGCCAATGCCGCATCCGTCGTCCAGCCGCCGGCGAAGACACCCAGTTGATCAAACACGGCGCGCTCGGAGGCGGACAACAGGTCATAGCTCCATTGGATTGCGCCGCGCAGGGTGTGCTGGCGCGGCTCCAGATCACGGGCCGTAGCCACCAACGATTGCAACGGCATCACATCCAACGCATGCAGCAGCGCCTGAGGGGTGAACCGCCGGAGTTGAGCTGCGGCCAGCTCAATGGCCAGTGGCATGCCATCGAGCCGAATGCAAATCCGGGCCACCAGACTCACATTGTCTGCATCCAGCTCGAAGTCAGGTTGGAAAGTTTGCACCCGCGCCACGAACAACTTGAGCGCATCGAACCTTCCCCACTGCTTGAAGGTCAGTGAGCGCGGCTGATCGCGCGGCGGCAGCGACAGCGCGGGCACCCGAAACTCGTGCTCGCCGTAAACCTGCAATGGTTGGCGGCTGGTGGCCATGATCTTCAGTGTTGGGCACGCCTTGAGCAGGTCGGTGATTTGCGGTGCGGCATTCAGCAGGTGCTCGAAGTTGTCGAGCACGAACAACATCTCGCGCGGTTGCAGATACGCATGCAAACGTTTGAGCAAAGAATTTGGGCCGCCTTCTCCCAGGTCTAAATGACTTGCGATGGCGGGCAGCACCAATGCCGGATCGTTAATGGCCGCCAACGGCACGAACCACACCCCGTCTGCGAACGAGCCGAGCAAGGCCAGACCGGCTTGAATGCTGAGGCGGGTCTTACCAATCCCAGGCGGGCCGACCAGCGTGAGCAGCCGCACATCCGGTTGCAAAAGACGTGCTCGCAGGCTTGCCAATTCAGTGGTTCGGTCAATAAACGAGGTCATCGGCGCGGGCAGGTTGGTCGCCCTCGCACCCGGCATAGGGCGCTCCCCCACCGACGCGGCGTTTTTACCTCGGCTGAAGTGAATGAAGTTCTCGCGAGCCTCTGGGGAAATGGACAACGCGTCGGCCAGCAGTTCTGCAATCTGCCGTGAAGGATGCCGCTCGCCGGACTCAATTTTGCGCACCGTTTCCATCGAGCAGTCAATCCACTGCGCCAGCGCTTTGCGCGTTAAACCCAATGCCTCCCGGCGGTTTCGAACCTGGGACCCAAATGCGGATTCAGCCTTCATGGTGCATGTTCGGTCGCGTACCCGATGACGAGGCGCGCGTGCCAGTGACATTTGTGTAACACAAGTGTAACCACTTCGGCACCCTAGCCTCCGCTATACATCTAGTTGCTAGGCGCAATGATGCGTCATAGTCATTCAAAGAGGAGAATTTAGATGAGCAACCGATGGTTTAGCGGACGTGTGTTGACGGCGGCATTATTGTTTGGCCTGATCCTGATCCAGCCCATGACCTCGCCCGCTGTGCAAGCCCTCAGCCCAAGTGCCAAAGCCAACCCAGGAAAATGGGTGGGCGCATGGGATGTCGAGGTCATGGGTGAACATCAGGCGACCAAAATTATTCCTGGGCTGATGGTCTTCACCAGCGATGGAACCATTATTGCAGCCCGTCCTCCCCATCCATTTGAGAGCCCCACCTTCGGCACCTGGGTCAGCACCGGTCCCAAATCAGCCGCCTATACATTCAAGGCGGTCGTGGGAAGTGAGACGGGCGAGTTGACCGCAAAAATCAAGGTTTATGGCACTCTGCAATATGATGCCGGCACGGATAGCTGGACTGCCGTGCACTGGGACGACATCACCGACGCGACTGGACATTCGGTCTTCACCGACACGGGGACGTTCAAGGCCACGCGTGTTGCGATCGAAGCGCCGCCGAAGTGATTGCGATGCTTGTAACGATGGCCGGAGCAAAGTCATTTGACCGCAGTGAACAGCCAACGAGTGGCCGATATGGCTTCGGGCCATAATAGTGAGAGCCAACACGTCTTTGCGTGTTGGCTCTCACTTTTTACTGCCTTGAAGGAATAGAGCCATGTATGCAACCTTTGCGCTGCTTGCCAATGCCGAAGTGGATAATGTTGTGCGAAAGCATTGACCTTCAACAGGGGTGAAATTCAAATGGAACCACAACCGTCATTACCAACCGTGTTGGCAAAGCTACACGCCCTCGGCATCACCCTGCCACCTGGCCCCGTTCGTCTCGATGGCTACGGCGACTCTGCGGCGTTGTCTGAGGAGCTGCTGGCGCTCATTCGCCAGGGAAGCAAGCGCGCCGGCACTGGGCTGGTGTGGGCTATCGAAGCAGACCATGAGCCCATCCCCAAAGTC
>JBBQST010000227.1:0-7516 GCA_038213625.1 Thermoflexales bacterium | reverse complement strand
ACTCGAAACGTCTTGATCTCGAACGGCGACGCCGCAAATGCAAAGCTGCTGCCGGTGTGCGATAGCTCGCTCACGTTGCCGCCAATCAAGTCAGTCTCGACCACCCGCGCAATCGGCCAGCGCAAGGTGATCTTGCCGCTGGCGGGCGCACCCTTGGACTCGACCACGCGCAACATCAATTGGCCCTCATCCACAAACAGCGCGTGCAACACGGCGTTTTCAGGCTCGATCTCGGCAAAGCTGGCCGACGGCGGCAGCTCACCGGCGTGAGCCTCGCACTTGTGCACGATCAGCAGCGCATTAAACGCCATGCCCTCGTGAACCAACTGTGCCGCGCGCCAGTCGCCGGTATGCGGCAACAGCGCTTGATGGAAGGTATGGCGCACGCCGATCTCGAAGCCGGCCTCATCCTTGGCGGTGGGATCGTAGCCGCCGGCCGCGCCATAACCCACCACCTTGGCGCACTTCATCAACGACGAGCTGAGCACGTTGCCGATGAGTGCGTGGCCGGGGATGCCGCGATTGAGCAGGGCCACTCCGCGCGTGCCGTCGTTTACATCCACCCAATTTTGAGCGGGGAATTCACCTTCCGGCCGCTCAATTGCGCCAAATGGAATCTCGTGCGTGATGTGCGCGTTTGGTAAATTCAGCGGGAAGACGTTGCGATAGCGCACGAACGGCTGCTGATTCACGATCTCGGTTTCAATCTCGACCCTCGGCAAACCCGCGTACACGCGAATACGGGTGCGCAACGTGCCATCGCCAAACGGCGTCGAGAGATGCATCGCCGCCATCACCGGCCCCAATAGTGCCCGACCCTGCGCGCCATACTCATCGCTAAAAATGGCCCGCCGCTCGCCTCGGCCTGGCACCGGATCGAGCACGTTGACGGCGGTCATGATGTCGCCGCGCAAGGGGCCGTAGTATTCCCACGGGTCGCCGCGATCCTCCTGCCGGCACACCGCGCCGAAGCCGTGCTCGTGCGGCGCAACCATCTCATGGTCACCAGCATTGTCATCTCGCCCCAGCAACTTGAGCGAGCGAATCGCGCCGCTGCGCAAGTTCACATGCAGCGACACATGCGCATTGCCCATCCAGCCATCGTTGGCATCGTGGTTGGCAAAGAACAAACCTTCGACACGCGGCAACGTGCTTCCCCTGGCCCACACATCGGTCTTGGGTTGCTCGCCCCACAGACCACCGCCGCCCTCGCGCACAAAATAGGTGGCGTAACCCAGCGACGGCACATCGGCCACAAAGATCAAATCGGCGCGCTTGATGCTGCCGTCGGGATGCCGCAGCACGTTCTCCAACTGCACGGCCACTTGCTGGCCCGTGTGATCATAGAGCGCGAGGGTATGCCAATGCTGGCCGGCCAGACCCAGCGTGCAACGCGCCACATCATGCCGCGCGAGTCCCAATGTGTTCACCACCACCAACGGCAAGCCGTCGCCCTGCGTGTTGATCTGGGCCGTCAGCGTGTCCAACGCCTGTGTGCTGATCTGGCCCACAATCTTGTCGGCGCGTTTGAAGCGGTCGATGATGCGCTCGTACGACGCATCAATGTGGCTGCCGCAGATCGAGTCGTGCGACTGATTGAACAGCACTGGCTCCCACGCCGCTTCGAGCGAGGTCACCGGCGCAGTCGGTTGATTAGCCTCGGCCCAATTCGCCGCTAATAATTTCTCGGCCGTAAACAGCTTATTTTCCAGCTCGCGGTTGCGCTGCT
The DNA here is from genome assembly GCA_038213625.1 of Thermoflexales bacterium. Classification (GTDB taxonomy): domain Bacteria; phylum Chloroflexota; class Anaerolineae; order J036; family Brachytrichaceae; genus JANMVQ01. The sequence continues at coordinate 5,787 of JBBQST010000227.1, read as the reverse complement.
TCACCAGAATGCGCGCCGAGTAACAGCCGGTGAACAGGGGGTTGAGGTCGCCGCCGATTTCGGGCAATGCCATGCCGGCCTGGGCCTGCATATATTCCTCGAACGTAGCCAGCGCGACTTCAACCTTGTCCTGAGCCGCGTTGTATTGCCGAACCATGTCGGGCAACCCCGCATCCGGCGTGTGCAAGTCCAACCCGGCCAGCGCTACCAGGTTGTTATTCTGAATGCGATCCGGCATCACCTCGAACACATACGCGTCCAGCGCAGCCTTAAACTCTGGCAAGGTATGCGGCACGATGCCGATGACGCTGTAGTGATAGGTCAGCCACTCGCAGCGCATTTTGCTGCCGTCCAAACCGACCCAGTTAAAGCCGGCGTGGTCGCGCTCATTCACGCCGCGGCAAAACACATAGCTGTTGAAGCCCGATTTTTTGATGAGCTGCGGCACCTGCGGGTGATGCCCGAAAATATCCAACATCCACGCGTTGGTCGAGCGCACGCCAAAGGTTTTCTCGAAATAACCCTGGCCATACAACACCTGCCGCACCAATGATTCGCCGCTCGGCAAATTTACATCCGGCATCGCGTGCATGCCGCCAGCCAGCTCCACCCTACCGGAAGTCACATGGGTTTTGAGCCGCGCAAGTTGCTCAGGGTGCAGCGCCGCAAACCCTTCCACATAGCAGCGCTGATCCAGCGTGAAGCGATAGTCGGGATCGGTATCGAGCAAATACAACGCGTCGAGGATGTGTTCCGAGCCCCACTTCAGGGTGGCATCGCGGGTCAGAAAAACCTCGGCGTCGTAGTGCGTGTGAGGGACGATGAACAGTTTAATTTTTGCCATCACGGGTTTGTTTGCAGCGGCATCTCTGAAGCCAACTTAGGCTTATTTGACTATCTTGCTTCGGAGACCCCCGACCACTAAAGGGGAGTCGTTGACTTTCTCAGCGACTCCCCTTTAGGGGTCGGGGGTCCTGTGACGAGACATGAACGATCATCAATTTCGGCAAGCGCAGCTACACAAAATCCTCAACGTCATCGCGCTCAATCCGGCCCCCAGGCCCTGTGCCCTTCACCTTGCTCAGGTCCACGCCGCGCTCTTTGGCAAGTTGACGGGCGGCCGGCGTGGCCAGCACTTTGCCTTCGGGCGCAGGTGCGGGAATGGGTGCGGAGGGAGGTGTCAAAGGTGTCATTTGTGTCGAGGGTGTCGCGGCGTGGTCATTGCTCGGTGCCTCCACGGGAATGGCCTCGCCGGGCTGGCCGATGTAGGCGATGACATCACCTGTTTGCACCCTCGTTTGCACGGCCGCAACGATCTTGAGCAGCGTGCCGGCATACGGCGATTCAGCCTCCAGCGTAGTCTTGTCGGTCTCGACGGTGTAGAGCGGCTCACCCACTTTCACCGTCTCGCCCTCTTCTTTCAGCCAGCTCATGATGGTCAACTCGTCGGTGGTCTGGCCCAGTGCCGGCATGCGTATTGCCTGAGCCATTTATTGGCACACTCCTCGGATGACAGATTTGATGCGCTCGACATTGGGCACCACAGTTTGCTCCATGATCGGTGCCACCGGCAGCGGCACATCGAACGCGGCCACCCGCTTGATGGGCGCTTCGAGCGAGAACAGACATTCATCAGCCGCGCGCGCCGCAATCTCGGCACCCCACCCGCCGGTCAAGGTGTCCTCGTGCACGATCACCAGCCGGCCAGTCTTGCGCACCGACGCCCACAACGTTTCGGTGTCGAGCGGCACCAAACTCAGCGGGTCAATCACCTCGCACTCGATGCCCTCGGCCGCCAGCTCATCGGCCACCGCCAGACAGCGATACAGGCTCAGGTGCGTTGAGACCACAGTGACGCTGGTGCCGGGGCGTTTGATCACGGCTTTGCCAATGGGAAATAAATATTCCTCGCGCGGCACATGCATGGTGAGGTCGAGGCCACCGGCCATCTGGCGGCCTTTGCTGCCGTAGAGCATCTTGTGCTCGAACACCAGCACCGGGTTGTCGTCGCGCACCGCGCTCTTGATCAAGCCCTTGGCGTGATAGGCATCCGACACGCACACGACCTTGATTCCAGGCACATGTATGAAGAAGCTCTCGGGGCATTGGCCGTGCTGGGCGCCACGATTCGTGGTGCCGACCGGCGCACGCATCACCATCGGCACCGATAATTTGCCGCCCGACATATAGCGCATCTTGGCCGCCTGATTCACCAGCTCGTCCATGCACTCGAACAGAAAGTCGGCATATTGCATGTCGGCAATCGGCCGCATGCCCATCAAGGCCGCGCCGACGGCCGCGCCCGCAATCGCCTTCTCGCTGATGGGCGTGTCGATGATGCGTTCGCGGCCAAACTCCTCGGGCAGGCCCAGATACACCCCGAACGCGCCGCCAAAGCCGCCGGGAATGCCGATGTCCTCGCCGATCAAAAACACATTCGGATCGCGGCGCATCTCCTCGGCAATGCCTTCTCGCAAAGCTTCAGCAATGGTCAATTTTCGTTCAGGCTGCTCGGCGTGTTGGGCTGTGGCAGCCACCATGGGAATCGGGTTTGTCGTTGTCATGCGTATGCGTCCTCCAATGCCATCTCCGGCGTCGCTTCCGGCGAGTTGCGCGCAAACTCCACGGCGTCGTCCAGCACGGCTTCCACGCCAGTGTCAAGCTCGTCCAACTTCGATTGGGCAACACCTTCGGCCATCAATTGGCCACCGAGCCGGGTGATCGGGTCCTTGGCCTTCCAGTCGGCCTCCTCGTCCTTGGTGCGATAGCCCCGCGCATCGCTGCGGCTGTGGCCGATGTAGCGATAGGTCTTGCACTCCAGCAAGATCGGCCCTTTGCCCGCCCGCGCCGCTGCAATAGCCGCACCGCCGGCCTCATGCACGGCCAACACATCCATGCCGTCCACAATGTGGCCGGGCACCCCGTAGGCCTTGGCCCGCTCGGCCACATCCGGCACCAGCGACGCCTCGTGATACGGCGTCGACGCGCCATACAAGTTGTTCTCGCACACAAACACGATGGGCAGGCGCTTCACCGCGGCGAAGTTCAAACTTTCGTGAAATGCGCCCTCGTTGGTGGCACCGTCACCGAAGAAACACACGGCCGCCTGCTGCGTCTTGCGCAGCTTGAAGGCCAGGCCCAGGCCGATCACCACGCTGTTGCCGCCGCCGACGATGGCGATGGCCGGCAACATGCCCACATCAGGATCGCCCAGATGCATCGAGCCACCCTTGCCCTTGCAGCAGCCGGTGGCCTTGACATACAGCTCGGCCATGGCAGAGCGCGGCGAAACCCCTTTGGCCATGGCATGGCCGTGCGGCCGATGGGTCGAGGTGATCCAGTCGGTATGGCTCAGGTGGTCGCACATGCCCACAGCCACGGCCTCCTGGCCCTGGTATTGGTGCACGGTGCCGACGACCTCGCCGAGCAGGAACATGTTGTAGACGCGCTCTTCAAAGCGCCGCAGCAACAAAAGTTGCCGGTAGAGGTCGAGTGATTTGTCGACCCCAAGTTGGTTTAGATAAGTCATATTTGCCTGATTGAGAACAATTCTTTACACGACGACACGGTCGTTAGTCAAAGGAAAGTCTTGACACAGCCATGTCATTCCCGCGGAGGCGGGAATCCAGTGCTTTGATTTACTGTGACGTCGGGGTTACGCCTAGATTCCCGCCTCCGCGGGAATGACGGTGAAATGCTCTATGTTCCCCGATACAACCGAATGAGTTCGCGCACTTTGGCGGTCATGCGCGCTTTGCCTTGCGTTAATAGATCGGCGTCTTTGTGCGAGCCCATCAGATCGTGCACAAAGGGTTGCGCCGGCAATGCGCCTACAGTCTCACGCAAGCCTTCTAGAAATGTCTTTTTGAGAATGGTGCCGACATTGAACTTGAGCGCGCCGGCCGCAATGGCACGCGGCACTTCTGCCGGCGGGAAGCTGGTGCCGCCGTGGATCACAAGCGGCACTGGCACACGCTGATGAATGGCCTCCATGTGGGCCATGTCGACCGGCGCATAGCCATGGGTCAGCAAATGCACATTGCCGATGGATACGGCCAGGCAATCTACGCCGGTTTGCGCCACGAATTGCGCCGCTTGCTCTGGGTCGGTTAATGCGGCGCTTGAATCGTCGATGCCATCGCCGACTGCGTCCGGCAAATGCCCCAGCTCGGCTTCGACAGCGATGCCGCGTGCGTGGGCCAGTTCGGTGAGTTTGGCCACCGCGAGCACGGCCTCGTTGGTGCCCCAGGATGAGGTGTCGAGCATGACGGCATTGAAGCCGGCGTCCATGCCGCGCACCACCTGGTCGAAGGTGCGCGCCTCGTTGAGCAACAAGGCCACCGGCACTTTCGCGCGTTGCGCCACGGCCCGCCCCATCGCGCCCAACAATTCCACGCCGCCGGTGTCGAGCCAGGTCGAGTCGAGCATCATGCAGCCAAAGCCCAGAATGACGGGCGAGTTTTCGGCCTCAGCCGCGTCGAGCACGGCCTCTAATGAGGTGCTATCCCACGCCTCAAAATAGCCCAATGCGGTGCCGCCACGGCGCGCATCTGCAAACAGTTCGGTGAGAGTGACAAGTGCCATGAGTGATTACGATCTCGCGAGAAATGCTTCTGCCTGAGGACGGGTGAATAAGCCAGCGTTGCAACCGAGCGCGGTGCAGGCCGATGCGCCGATGACGCTGGCGAAGCGCAGGGTGCGGGTCAGATCCCAACCTTCGAGCAAGCCCATGATGAGGCCCGCGGCAAAGGCATCGCCGGCACCGGACGGGTCCACGATGGTCATGGGGAATGCTGGAATCTCAATCGTTTCATCGCGATTCATCAACAAAGCGCCATGTTCGCCCAGGGTGATGACGACATTGCCACACCCCAGGTCGAGTAATTTTTGGGCCTGCCGATGCGGGTCCGTTTCGCCGGTCAAACGTTCGGCTTCGTCATCGTTGGGCAGGAAGAAATCCACCTGCGGCAAGACCTCGGCCAGCGCCGACCGAGCCGCACTTTGTTCACCAGCCGGCACCACCACATCGAGCACGGTGCGAGCGCCATTTGAACGCGCACGCTGGAATAGCGCACTCAGCGCATCGGCCCGCAAGCTGGGCAAAATGAGGTAGCCGCCGACGCAAAACACTTGCGCGTGTTGGATGAGGTTGGGCGCAATGTCATCGGCCGCAAAGTCGGCATTGGCTCCAAACGTGTGCAGGTAGCGCCGGTCTTCGCCAGTTACCGGCAGGATCACAGTCTTGGACGTGCCGTGGTGCGAGGAGCGCGAGATGCCGGCCGTGTCTACGCCTTTGCGCTGCAAATCCTGGAGGATGAAATCGCCAAAGAGGTCGTGGCCGATCTGGCCGACCACGGTTGCGTGCACGCCCAATTTTGCCAGCGCGGTGGCTGTGTTGGCGGCGCAGCCCCCTGAATCGGCCAGAAAATCCTGGGTGGCCATGAGTTCGCCGGCCATTGGCAAACGCGCCAACGGCGGAATGAACAGGTCGGCGACGAGGACGCCGGCGCACACCACACCCTGGGGAGCTGAAACAAAGCTCACTCTGTCAATGTAGTCAAAAACCGCTCAGCAAGCAACCTCACAGGCGCGCAATCGAGTGCAAAAAGGTGAAACTTGGGAATGTGGAGTTGGCGCGAGAGATGGGCAGGCCGCACGCCAAGAACGCCGTGACGTGAACGTCGCGGCTCAAAGTCGAAGCCTCTGCGAGGCTGGAGATTGTCGGAAAGCCTCGCAGTGGCTTCGTGTTTGTGCGCGGCGGGGTTACCCCCGCGCGTTCCAGCTCGC
>JBBQST010000226.1:0-7539 GCA_038213625.1 Thermoflexales bacterium | reverse complement strand
GAAGCCGTCCATTTCCACCAGCATCTGGTTCAGCGTCTGCTCACGCTCGTCGTTGCCACCACCCAGACCAGCACCACGCTGGCGGCCAACGGCGTCGATTTCGTCGATGAACACGATGCAGGGCGCGGCTTTCTTGGCTTGATCGAACAGATCGCGCACACGGCTGGCACCCACACCGACGAACAGCTCAACGAATTCTGAGCCGCTGAGGGTGAAGAAGGGCACACCGGCCTCACCTGCAACGGCCTTGGCCAGCAAGGTCTTGCCTGAGCCAGGCGGGCCGACCAGCAGCACACCCTTGGGACTGCGCGCGCCGAGTTGGATGAACTTCTCGGGGTTCTTGAGGAAGTCCACGACCTCGACAAGCTCCTGCTTGGCTTCATCACAACCGGCCACATCTGCAAATGTAACCACGGGGTGTTCGCTGTTCATGCGCTTGGCGCGGCTTCGGCCGAAGCTGAAGGCCTGATCGGCACCCGACTGGGCGCGACGCATGGTGAACAGGAAGAACGCGCCGATGAGCAACAGGGGCAGTAGCGCAATCACGTAGCCCGACACCTGGGTCAGGAACGGCACCGACTCGATCTGATACGTGAAGCTCTTGATCGCGTCCGGCTCTACACCATAGTTCTTCAGCAGCGACGTCAACTCGACTGAGGGCGGCTTGTTGACCACATAGACCTGGTTGGCCGGATTGCTGGAATCCTTGAGTTCAACACGCAAAGTGGTCTCATCGGCCGAAGCCATGATTTTGCTGACTTTGCGATCGTTGACATCCGCGACCAGGGCCGTGAAGTTAGAGGACTCGCGAGGACGGGCCGTCTGGGCGAATTGCATGACCGCGTACGCGATCACTAGGGCGATCAGAATGATGGGAATTACGTTGTTTCTTAAGCTCTTAGGCATCTGTGATACCTCAAAATGAACGACCGACTACTAAATAGAGCATGGCGACACAGCCTGCTTCAGGCTTCTACCATGCATCGGATAAACACAAGTACGTAACATATCACGCTTAGATTTAGGTGAGATGTGCATCAGTAGCGTACGACTGCGCCGGCTGGTGCAGAGGGCTACCCAAATGCTTACGCTTAACATTATAGCGACTATGAAAGCATAGTCATAAAGTTGCACAAATTTCTTTTGCGAAATGTGTGGGTTGGAGTTGGGACATATCCATATATCCGTTAGATCTGTTGACTTCTGTTGACTTCTGTTGACTATTGTGTGCCTCAGTGTGCTAGTACTGCATTAGCAGAGTATGGGTAATGTTATAGCGTGGCCAGTTTGATATTGGCCACAGTCATTGGGTTGTGCTGGATCTGATTGATGAATTGTGCGGGCCGGTTCGGTGTCCGGCGGGCTAACTTACGACAAAACTCGACGACAAAACTCGTGTGAAGCAGCATCGTTTTCAGCTTGCTACTTTCAGCGATTGCACTCCATAAGGCCCTCACTATGGAAAAAATCAGCTTGCAGGATTAAGATAACACGCGTTCCTACAAATTTTTCGTCGCGATTCTCTGGGAGTTGGGGGTTGAGAATTTGTAAATTTATGGGAGACAACTTCGACTAATGATCTTTGGCGAGGATCTGACGAGGGTTTATTTAGAAGTGATAAGAGGGGATAGAGGCGATTGTAGCGGCGTCCAGAGCGACACTCATCACCTGGTTTCAATGCAAATATGAGCAACTCAAACGGTAACTTAAACAATAATCCCAACGTCGACGTGCAGAAATACGGTCAGAGTTTCTGGTATGACAACATCCAGCGCGGCATCATTTCCAGCGGCGAGCTACAAAAGCTGATTGATGATTTCGGCGTGCTGGGTATCACCTCGAACCCTTCGATTTTTGAGAAGGCCATCACCACCAGCGCCGACTACGACGAGGACATTATCAAGTTGGTCGGGCAGGGTGCCGACATTGGAACCATCTACGAGACACTGGCTGTGGCCGACATTCAGGCGGCCGCGGATATTCTGGAGCCCATTTACGAACAGACCAACGGCGTTGATGGCTACATCAGCCTGGAAGTGTCGCCGGCGCTGGCTCGCGATTACCAGGGCACCGTAGACGAAGCCAAGCGCCTGCACAAAGCCGTGGGCCGCAAGAACCTGATGATCAAGGTGCCGGCCACGCCCGAGTGCATTCCCGCGATCGAAACCCTGATCAGCGACGGCATCAATATCAATGTCACGCTGATCTTTGCGCTGGATACCTATGAGCAGGTGGCGCGCGCGTTCATCAACGGCCTGCTGGCGCGAGCCCAAAAAGGTCAATCGCTCAACATTGCATCGGTGGCGTCGTTCTTTGTCAGTCGCGTAGACGTGCTGATGGACAAGCTGCTGGATGAGAAGATTGCCGACATCGATGATGCGAATACGGCCCAAAAACAGCACTTGCAGTCCTTGAAGGGCAAGGCCGCCATTGCCAATGCCAAACTGGCTTATGAGGCCTTCGAGCGTATTTTTAACGAGCCAGAATTTCGCGACCTGACCGCTCATGGTGCCCGGCCCCAACGCGTGTTGTGGGCCAGCACCAGCACCAAAAATCCCGCCTACCGCGACACCTTCTATGTGGAGGAGCTGATTGGGCCAAACACGGTGGATACGGTGCCGCCGGCCACACTGAAGGCATTTCGCGACCACGGCGTGGCTGCGCCGACCTTGCAGACGGGATTGAACGAGGCCAAGCGAACCTTGCAGGAGTTGACCGACGCCGGTATCGATATGACGGCGGCCTGGGACAAGCTGCAACGGGATGGGGTGACGCTGTTTGCCGATGCATTTGATTCGCTGCTCAAGGGCGTTGAGGGCAAGCGCAGTGCCATTCATGCGCGCGGCGTGGCCAGCAATGTGGAGCCGGCGACGGGTTACATTGACGAGCTGGTGAAGATGAAAGCGGCCAGCCGAATCTGGGACCACGACGCCTCATTTTGGACCGAAGACCCCGAGCATGTGAAGGTGGTGAACAATCGCCTGGGCTGGCTGAACGTGGCCGAGACCATGAAGACACAGGTGGCCGAGCTCCTGGCCTTTCGAGAGCAGATTCGCACGGCGGGTTATACCGATGCGGTGGTGCTGGGCATGGGCGGCAGCTCGATGGCGCCGGATGTGCTGCGCGCCACGTTCGGGCCGTTCGACGGTTCGGGTGCCCGATGGCCCGAGGATGGTGCCATTCACATTCATGTGCTGGATACAACGGACCCCACAACTGTCTTGAATCTGGAGCAGCGGCTCAACCTCAGCAAAACGCTATTCCTGGTGGCCAGCAAGAGCGGCGGCACGCTGGAAGTCAACGCGTTCTACAAATACTTCCGGGCCAAGGTCGATTCGTTTGCCCACGACGAGGCCGGTCAGCATTTTGTCGCGATCACCGATGAGGGCACGTCGCTGCAAACACTGGCGACCTCGGAGCATTTTGGCAGAGTCTTTGTCAACCCACAGGATATCGGTGGACGCTACTCGGCCCTGTCTTACTTTGGGTTGGTGCCGGCGGCGTTGCAGGGCGTGGACATTGAGCTGTTGCTGCAACGCGCCATTCAGATGGCGAACTGGTGCAAAGCCAACAGCGCGGCCAACCCCGGCCTGTATCTGGGCGGGTTGCTGGGCGGCATGTCGCTGCACGGCCAGGACAAGGTGTCCTTTATTCTCTCGCCGCAGATCAAGACATTTGGCTACTGGGTCGAGCAGCTGGTTGCCGAGAGCACCGGCAAGCAGGGGCGTGGGATTGTGCCGGTGGAAGGCGATCTAGTGGATGACGGCAGTGGGCCTCTGAAGATCGATGCCGCCAATTTGAGCGATGACCGCTTTTTCGTGAGCCTGCGGCTGGCCACTGATCCGTCTGAGAATCGTCTGGTGGCGGCGCTGAAGAAGGCCGATAAACCCATGCTCGAAATTGTGTTGAACGATGTGTATGACATGGGGGCCGAGTTTTTCCGCTGGGAGTTTGCCACGGCTGTGGCGGGCTCGGTGATCGGCGTGGATCCCTTCGACGAGCCGAACGTGACCGAAAGCAAGCAGAACACCAGGCGGCTGCTGGAAGAGTATGAGCAGAGTGGCGTGTTCAGCAGTGAGCTGACCAGCAAGTCGCCGAATGGCGCGCTCAGCAAGCACATGCGCACGGCCCGCAATGGCGATTACCTCTCGGTGCAGGCCTATCTGCCCTATACCCCAGAGGTGGCCGATGCTCTGGAGAAGATGCGGGTGCTGCTGCGGGATAAAGCGGCCGTGCCGGTGACGGTGGGGTATGGGCCGCGCTTTTTGCACAGCACGGGCCAGCTTCACAAGGGCGGCGCGAACAATGTGGTGGCCGTGCAATTGACTTATGACCCGGCCGATGAGGCTTTGATTCCAGGTGAGCCGTTCTCGTTTGCGACGCTGATTCGTGCACAGGCATTGGGTGACTACGAGTCACTGGTGTCGCATCAGCGGCGGGTGATTCGGTTGCATCTGGGCGAGGACGTGAACGCCAGCTTCCGCAAGATTCTGAAAGTGCTCAACAACGCGCCAGCCCGAGCGCGCAGCAAAGGCAAACCCGGCCGCAAGCCCAAGAGTGCGACGGCCAAAGAGAGTGGTCGGGCCGCTGCGAAGAAGGGGGCTGGCGGTGCTGCCGAACCTAAGGCCAGCCGGAAGAAGACCCAGTAAGTCCGGCAGAATTTTAGACAGAATGACAGAATGAACATATCTGGGGTCTGAAATAGGTCATCCCATTTGGTTCATTCTGTCATTCTCTCTGAATCTCCTCTTCGGCTGAGGGCTAACGGCCTGCAGAATAAGCAAATCCATTTTTAATCTGTTTTGCTTATTCTGCCATTGGGCCCGAATCTGCCACGACAATATGCCCCTGCCGCCTTGACGAGGTTTGGGTTGACTTTGGTTTAACCCTGATTTGTCATCATCACATTCAAGACAAGCTAAACAAGCAAGGAAATTAATAACATGCAAATAGGTTTATTTGGATTGGGGCGCATGGGCGCGAATATGGCGCGCCGGTGGCACAAGGATCAGCACGACATCATCGTGTGCAATCGCAGCAAAGGGCCGATTGATGAGCTGATGGGTGAGGGTCTGAAAGGTGTCTACACGATTGAAGAGCTGGTGAAGACCCTGCAACGGCCGCGCGCCATCTGGGTGATGATTCCGGCCGGCCAGGCCACCGATGACATGATCGAAAAGCTGTTGGGCCTGTTGGAGCCGGGCGACGCCATCATCGACAGCGGCAACTCCAACTGGAAGGACAGCAAGCGCCACTATGCCGAGTGCAAGGCCAAGGGGATTCAGTTTATGGACCAGGGCACCAGCGGCGGTGTGTGGGGTCTTGAGAACGGCTACTGCCTGATGATCGGCGGCGATACCGAGACTTTTGAGCAACTGAAGCCGGCATTTGCATCGCTGGCCCCCGACGGCGAATATTTCCTGCACTGCGGCGCAGCGGGTGCCGGCCACTTCACCAAGATGGTGCACAACGGCATCGAATACGGCATGATGCAGTCGTATGCCGAGGGCATGGAGATTTTGCAGAAGAGCGAGTTTGGCATGAGCATGCGCGATGTGGCCTGGGTATGGGGCAAAGGCAGTGTGGTGCGCAGCTGGCTTCAGGAGCTGCTGGTGCTGGCTTTCGAGGAAGACGGCAATGACCTTGAGAAGATCAAGGGCTATGTCCAGGACAGTGGCGAAGGCCGTTGGACGATCCAGGCCGCCATCGACGAGGACGTGCCGGCCCCGGTGATCACATTGGCGCTGTTCCAACGCTTCATGAGCCGCCAGGATGAAAGCTTCGCCGCCAAAGTCAATGCCTCACTGCGCAAGCAGTTTGGCGGCCACGCGGTGAAGACCAGCTAGCTAAGAGTTATTAGTTGTTAGTGGTTAGTTATTAGTGCAGAAAGTCTGCTCCGAACTAACCACTAATAACTAAATACTAACAACTCTTCTATGAACAACGGCCCTCGTATTCCTGAGTCCTGCGCCATGGTCATTTTTGGCGCATCGGGTGATCTGACACACCGCAAGTTGATTCCGGCGCTGTATAACCTGGCGGTGGACGGGCTGTTGCCCAAGGATTTTGCAGTGATTGGGTTTGCGCGCAAGCCCAAGACCAATGAAGAATTTCGCAATGAGATGACGGAGGCGGTCAAGCAGTTTTCGCGGACGAAGCCGATTGATGAAGCACTGTGGGAACGATTTAGCTCGACGTTGTATTACCACCAGGGCGACTACAGCACGCTGGCCGACTACGAGAAATTGTGCGGCACCCTGAGCGAAGTCGATCAGAATCACAATACCCAGGGCAACCGTCTGTTCTACCTGTCAACGCCGCCCGAGGTCTATAACGCCATCATCAAAAATCTGGGTGAGAGTGGGTTGGGCAAGGAAGACGGCAACACGCGGCGAGTGGTGGTTGAGAAGCCGTTTGGTCACGACCTCAACAGCGCCCGCGAACTGAACGAGCACATCCACAAACATTTTCACGAAGACCAGATTTATCGCATGGATCACTACCTCGGCAAAGAGACCGTGCAGAATATTCTGGTGTTCCGTTTCGCCAACGGCATTTTCGAGCCGCTGTGGGACTACCGCTATGTCGATCACGTGCAGATTACGGTAAGCGAAGCCATCGGCATTGAGGGCCGTGGCGGCTACTACGAGAACAGCGGCGTGGTGCGCGACATCATCCAAAACCACCTGTTGCAGTTGCTGGCCCTGACTGGGATGGAACCGCCGGTGGAATTTGAGGCCGACGCGGTGCGCAACGAAAAGGTAAAAGTGCTCAAGAGCCTGCGAGTGGATAGCACGAGCGGCGACGGCACCGTGCGCGGCCAGTATGGGCCGGGTAAGGTTGATGGCAAGGTGGTGCTGGGCTATTTGCAGGAAGATGGCGTATCGCCGGAGTCGCAAACCGAGACCTTTCTGGCGATGAAGTTTTGGATCGACAACTGGCGCTGGGCTGGCGTGCCGTGGTATGTGCGCAGCGGCAAACGCATGCCCAAGCGGCTGACCGAGATCGCGATTCAGTTTAAGAAGCCGCCGATGAACCTGTTTAGCGAGTCCACAGCCCAAACGATAGAAGCCAACTCGCTGGTGATGACGATCCAGCCTGACGAAGGCATTGCGCTGAAGTTCAGTTCCAAGGTGCCGGGCAGCGGCGAGAACATCAAGCCTGTGGTGATGGACTTTAAGTACGGCGAATCCTTTAACGTGCAGGCACCCGATGCCTACGAGCGGCTGCTGCTGGATTGCCTGTTGGGCGACCCGACCCTGTTTACGCGCGCCGATGAAGTGGAAGCGCAGTGGCAGATTATTACGCCGGTGATTGAGCAGTGGGAAGACGGCATTGGCTCCAGCGTGGATCTCTATCGCGCCGGCACCGTGGGTCCCAAAGAGGCCGACGATTTCATCAAGGCCGATGGCCGGCGCTGGCGGCCGTTGTAGCGAATTTGTGGTTGGTGGGTGGGGGGAGGTGTCGGGAGGTGTCGGAGGGTGTCAGGAGGTGTCGAAGGTGTCCACAGCCGAATGACACTTCGACACCTTCTGACAC
>JBBQST010000225.1:0-7568 GCA_038213625.1 Thermoflexales bacterium | reverse complement strand
CAGCCTTGTTTTGTGCTGGATTTCCGTAGGGGCGAGTCTGAGACCCGCCCCATAGGCACGAAAATAAGGATCACGAATGCGAAAATCCACCAAAACGCCAGGATTGAGTCTGGTTTCAGAGACCCCCGACCCCAAAAGGGGGGTCGAAGACGTCATCAGCGACACCCCGGTAGGGGTCGGGGGTGCCATGACGAAACACAAGATGAGCCAAACGCAGCGTAATTTCGTGCCTATGGGGCGGGTCTGAGACCCACCCCTACATGGCTTAAATGCCTCTAAATCAGAATGCACCCATGGAGGCTTTAGCCGACTCCGGCGCGCAAACGGGGAGTCGGCTAAAGCCTCCATTCCAAAATTTCAGGGGTCAGCGTCCAATTTCCTCGACTACGGATTTGCCTTTGGATTGGTCGCCGCTGGTCCATTGCCATTGCTCATGCAGCCGAATGCGGCCATCGGCCAGCACCTCTGGCTTCGAATGGCACATGCCTGTCATGATCTCGCTGCGCGTATTCACGTGTTGATAGCGCATGTCCATGATGTCATCAACACCCACCACGGCCACCAGCATGCCCTTGCGAATGCCGCCGCCTTCATAGCTCGCCCACACCACCTGATCCATCTGGTGATACTCAAAAATCGTGTCGCCGGTGACTTCGCCGTTGGGGGTGTTGGCGATGCTGGCAAAGCGTTTGCCGTCATAGCGACCGGCCTGAGCTTCTGCCGGGGCCGCACCATGCTGAGTGATTTCCTCCACAAAGGAAATGCCTTTGGCCTGGTCGCCGCTGGTGAATTGAAAATCTTCGTGCAGGTGAATCCGGCCATCCTCCAGCACGGTGGGTGTGGACAGGCTGGTGCCGGTCACCACTTGATGCTCAAGGTTTACATAGGCATAGCGCAAATCCAGCACGCCAGCGGCATCCACCGTGGCCACCATCACACCCTTGCGCACTGTGCCGTCCTCAAACGTGCCCCAGGCCACAGTGCCATCCTGGAGATAGTGGAAGACTGTGGCGTTCGACGCGCCGGTGCTGCTCGACAGCATGCCGAAATATTTGTCGTGGTAGCTAATCAATGCGCCCTCCGATCAAACTTGCGTAAATCATTGGGTGATCTTATCGTGAATGAACCCATGGCGAGGTATGCCAGCCAGGGTAGGGGCGCAGCATGCTGCGCCCCTGCGGAAATATTGTGCGAAACAAAGTGGAATATTTATTTGAGGTACGCATCAAAAAACGCAATCGTCCGGCGCATGGCCGCGCTAAAGTTCACCGAGATATTGTGGTTGTCACCCTGATAGGTATACAGCTCCACAGTTTTGCCGGCCGCCTTTAACTGGGCATCCAGCGTCTCCGAAAACTCGAGCGGCACATCCGCATCGGCCGTGCCGTGGTGCAGTTGGATGGGGCCGGACACATCGGCCAGGAAGCTGTTGGCCGAGATCGAGTTCCAAAACGTGGGGTTCTCCTCGGGCGTGCCGTAATCCTCGACAAGCTGCTGACGCCAGCGCCGGCCACTGGTTGGCACACCCGCCGGCGGCGGCTGCGAATTGGCGCGCCGCCAGCGATTGAGCATGTCGGGATACGAGGCCACGACCCCGGCCCAGATCACGCCGACTTTAATATCTTTGTTGATCACCATCGACCGCAACGTCAGGTAGCCGCCCATCGAGTGACCCCACATGCCAATGCGATTGGGGTCGGCATCGGGATAGGCCTTGATCGAAGCCACCGCATTCAGCACATCAAATGTGTAGTCGGGCGCGCCATAGGCACCGCTGGCCTGACCCTCGGACGCATCGTGGCCGCGATAGTCGATGCGAAAAACGATGTAGCCGCTGCGGGCCAGATTGTCGACATAGGCGATGTAGCGCTCGGTGGTCTTATATACATCGGGCGGAATAAAGCCGTGGTTGAACACGATGACGGGCCAACCCGTGGCCGGCTTCTGGCCGCGCGGCACCGTCAGCAGACCAAATTGCTTTAGTCCCTCCGAGTCATAAGACGCGTAGTAGCGGTTGTAATTTGCACCTGGGGCCAGGGTCTGCTCGATGTTGATGGCGCTGCCAGGATATTTCTGCGCGCGGCCCCATCTGATGGCCAGAACGTCGGTGTTGGGCACATTCACCCGGCTGGCTGGTGTGGGCGCGAGGGTGGGAACACTTGTCGCCGCTGTAGCGGCTGCTGGCCGGGCGGTTGCAGCAGGTGCTGCACTACTTGTGCTAGTGGTGCTGCTGGTGCTGCTGCGCGAGATGCACAGCTTCATCCCCACGGCCAGTTGGTTTGCATTCCCGATGCTGGCATAGCTGCTATCGATGGCAGCCTTGGCATTGGTGGTTTGGATGATGAGGTCGTAGTTGCCGCTGTTGTCCAGATATTGCTCGGCAATGCTCGATAGCGTATCGCCGGACTGCACCGTGACCGTGCTGGCGCAGGTCACGGTTTGCGCCTGTGCCATTGACTGCGGCAACAGCATTAAGAGCACCAACATCAACGCTGTGCTGCTGGTCACAAGCCGCAGACCACGGCCACGTACGCCCTGCGTATTTGAGTCAGTAAGTGCCATGCTTACATCAGTAGTCCTATTTTCTGATGCGCTGCCGAGTCAGGGTTTAGAGCCAGCCAAATGTAGACATCAAGCCGCCCCTTATTTCGTCAGGGAGCGAATGTGACTCAAATCCAACTCGCCCTTCGCGCCCCAGCCCTTTTCACCTTCGGGCACCGCTGGCCGAAAGTCCTCGTAGAGCGCATAGGCGCGGCTGGCCAGTTGTTTGGGCTCCAGAGAGTCGGCCAATGTGGTGAGCGCCTTCTCCACCGCTGGCAAATCCTCGCCAAACTTTTGCTTCAAATACCGCTCGACGCTTTCAGGGCTCACCGGCACATCTTTCGCCACAGCACGCACGCCGTCCCTGGTGTGCACGGCCGGCACGGGTCGCCCCAACACTTCGATCATGATGGTTTTGCTGTGTTCGGATTGGGTCTTTGCCTTCTCCGCTTTGGTGTCGGCTTTATCTTTCTGGGTCTCGGGGTAAATGCCCAGCCGCTTGCCTTTGGATTGCGCATTCATCCCGGCCACAGCCTTGCCCAGGGTTAATGCCGCGGCATGGTCATAGCCCATTCGCTCGGTCACAATGGCCGCCCACAGGGTCAGCACCGGCGCGCGGTTAATCTTGATTTTCTCAGTTGCCATGGGTCACGCTCCTCAGGGTTGGTTCGGTCATATTGGCGTTGGGGCTGCACCATCATATCGGCTTCAATCTCCAGCGCCTGCGACTTTGCGTCAGGCAATTTACCTATTTTTAGCACGGTCCATGCTTCGTGTCAGCTACACACAAAAGCGGCTACAATCTTGCGGCCATGTTCAAAATCCTGATCCCCGACGATTTATCTGCGGATGGTCTGGCCCTGCTAAAGGCCGATCCGGCAGTTGAAATTGACCTTGTTAAAAAAATGCCGCGTGCCGATTTGCTGGCTCGCATTGGCGACTACGACGCTCTGATTGTGCGCAGCGAAACCAAGGTGGATGCCGAGGTCATTGATGCAGGTAATAAGCTGCGCGTCGTCGGTCGCGCCGGCATCGGTGTCGACACCATCGATGTGGAAGCGGCGACTCGTCGTGGCATCATCGTGATGAACACGCCGCAGGCCAATACCACGGCCACCTGCGAACACACCATCGCGATGATGTTGTCGCTGGCGCGCAATATTCCCCAGGCGGATGCGAGCGTGCGCCGGTTGGAGTGGACGCGTAGCAAGTTCATGGGCGTGCAACTCAGCGGCAAAACATTGGGGATCATTGGTCTGGGCCGCATCGGCACCCAAGTGGCCAAGCGCGCCCAGGCCTTTGGTATGGAGATCATCGCCTTCGACCCCTATGTCAGCGAGGAAATTGCGCGGGCCAACAAAGTCACCTTGCGCACGCTGGATGAAGTGCTGGCCGAGTCGGACTTCCTGACGCTTCACTCATCGCTGACGCAGGGCAGCCGCGGCCTGCTCGATTCAGAAAATATTGCCAAGATGAAGACGGGTGCGCGGGTGGTTAATGTGGCGCGCGGTGCGTTGATTGATGTGGACGCGCTCTACGACGCGCTCAAGAATGGCAAGCTCGGCGGCGCCGCCATCGATGTGTTCGAAGATGAACCCCCCGGCGACCATCCCCTGTTCAAGCTGCCCAACGTGGTCATTACGCCGCACCTCGGTGCCAGCACGCAGGAAGCCCAGCGCGATGTGTCGATCCAGATGGCCGAGCAAATTCTGGATGCCCTGCACGAGCGCGAAGTGCGCAATGCAGTGAACTTTCCACCCATCGACCCAGCGGCCCTGCCCATTGTGCGGCCCTATCTCATTCTGGCCGAGAAGCTGGGCGCGTTGCAAGCCGGCTTGCTGGAAGGCCGGCTCAAAGATGTGGAGGTGGAATATCGCGGGCCGGATGTGGCACCGCATGTGAAGCCGTTGACGGTGGCGTTGTTGCGCGGCCTGCTAGTGCCGTCGCTGGGCCACGAACGGGTCAACTATGTCAACGCGCCCATCATTGCCAACGAGCGCGGCATCATGGTCAGCCAGGCCTTGAACATCACCAGTGTCGACTACACAAACCTGGTTTCGTGCCGCATTCAGACCGACAAGGAAGAGCGCACCATTGCCGGCGTGCTGTTCAACGGCACCCAGCCGCGCATCGTCCAGATCGATGGCTTTCGCATCGATGCGGTGCCATCGGGCTACGTGCTGGTCATCTCCAGCCGCGATGTGCCCGGCGTGATTGGTCGTGTCGGCACCATTCTCGGGGCCAACTACGTCAACATCGGCGAGTATCGCCTGGGCCGCACCCAGGCCGGTGATGAGGCCATGAGCTTCATCAACCTGGACACGCCCGTGCCGGACTACGCGCTAAAGGCGCTGCGCGATCTGCCCGAAGTGATCTCGGTAAAGCAGGCGAAGTTGTAGACAGACTCCATCGGTAAGGAAACGCAAAAACGGCTAGCTCATTGCTAGCCGTTTTGCTTTTTCATTTTTTGACTCGAACTTGCCTATGAAGTTTGAGAATTAAATTCGGTGAAAGAAAAAGGACGACTGCGAGTCATGATGGAAAGCTCTACCCGTATGCCGTCATTCCCGCGGAGGCGGGAATCCAGGTGTAACCCCAACACACCAGTAACTTGAAGGCCTGGATTCCCGCCTCCGCGGGGAATGACGTTGCTTTGTGAAGACTCTCCTTTAGTCTTGCGTCGGCAGCCGCTGGGGTGCCGAGATGACGGGCAGATATGCGCGTGGCTTCATGTCCGGCGGTGCCAGCTCATCGTCGATGATAGTGACGCTGGCCGTGGTAATGGCATTGGGTTCGAATGGATTGGCCGGTGCTCCTACTGCTGAAACACCCGTCAACGTCACTTGAAACATCTCATTGCCTTCAAACACCGTGTCATCCAAGATGGGGATTTCCAGGGTGCTAGTGACAATACCCGGCGCGAAGCTCAATGTGCCACTGATGGCGATGTAGTCACTGCCATTGATGGCGGTCCCATCGTTTGTGCCATAAGCCACAATCACCGGCCGGTCACTGGGGCGGCTCAAGGTCACCGTCAGAACCACCGTGCCAACTTTCTCGTTGACACTAAAGCTGGCCCGGCTGAATTGGATCGTGGGCGGGCCGTCATCATCGGCGATGGTCACGCTAGCCGCACTCGGTGCGCCCAGCACCGCATTCACCGGATTGCCCAGGCTCACGTTCAAGGTTTCGCTGGCTTCATTCACATTGTCGTTGTTGATGACGACGGTGAAGTTGGCCGTGGTCTCACCCGGCGCAAAGGTCACGCTGCTGCTGGCTGCGGCGTAATCGCTGCCGGCCACCGCAGTGCCGTTGCTGGTGAGGTAGTTCACTGTCACTGGCAACACACTCGGGTTGCTCAACTCCAGCACTACCATCACGCTGCCGTCACTTTCTACTACGTTGTAATTGGCCTGGCCCAGGCGCACGCTCGGCGTGCCGTCGTTGTCCACGATCGTCAGAAGCGCGCTGCCCGGCGTGCCCAACGTGGCACTGGACGGGTTGCTCAACGCCAGTTGAATCACTTCGTCGGCTTCGTCCACCGTGTCCTCATTGATGGTCACGACAAACGTTGCTGTTGTGGTTCCCGGCGCAAAGCTGATGGTGCCTGTGGCCGTCTGGTAGTCGCTGCCAGCCACCGCTGTGCCGTTGCTGGACTGGAAGTTGACATTGACTGTGGCGGCACTGGGGTTGCTCAGCGTCACCTGGATCACGGCCGTTCCGGCCCCTTCGCTCACGCTGGAGTTGGCGCTGCTGAAGCTCACGGTCGGCGTGCCGTCGTTATCCATGATGGTCACCCCGGCCGTGTCGGGTGTGCCGACGGCCGAGTTCGTCGCGCCGGTCAGCTTCACATTAAACGTTTCGTTGCTCTCGTCGATGGTGTCTTCAACCACCGGCACCGAGAGAGTGGCCACGGTTGTGCCAGGTGCAAACGACACGCTGCCGCTGGAGGCGGTGTAGTCGCCGGGCACCACTGCGCTGCCGTCGCTGGTGTTGTAGGTGACGGTGATGGCCATAGCACTGGGATTGCTCAGGGTCACGGTCAACACCACGTTGCCGGCACCTTCGCTCACCTGCGTGCTGGCGCTGGCAAACTGGGCCGTGGGCGTGCCATCGTTGTCGATGATAGTAACGCCGGCCTGGTTCACGGCACCCAAAGTGGCATTGGTTGGGTTGCTCAGGGTCACATCGAAGTCTTCGGCGCTCTCATCCACCATGTCTTCGCTGATCGGCACCACTACATTGGCCAGGGTGGTGCCCGGCGCAAAGGTGATGATGCCGCTGGCGGCCACATAGTCGCTGCCGGCCAACGCAGTGTCGTCGCTGGTCGCAAAGTTCACGGTCACTGTCACGACCGGTGGGCTGCTCAAGGTCGCGGTCAGCATCGCGCTGCCGGCGCCTTCGCTCACCAGAAGGCTGGCGCTGCTGAACTGCACGGCTGGCGGGCTGTCGTTGTCCACAATGGTGACGGTCGCCGTTGTGGGTGCGCCCAGCGCTGCATTGACTGCGCTATCCAGCGTGACATCGAACAGCTCATTGCCCTCGTCAATCGCGTCTTCGCTCACCGGCACCAGCACGTTCGCCGTGGTTGTGCCTGCGGCAAAGGTGATGACATTGGTGGCCGCCACGTAGTCGCTGCCGGCCAGGGCTGTGCCGTTGCTGGTGTGATAAGTCACATAGATCGGCAACACGCTGGGGTTGCTCAGGGTGATCGTCAGCACGGCGTTGCCGCTGCTCTCACCGGCGTTAACGGCGTTGCTGCTGAACTGAGCTACTGGCGCGGCCACCGTGTGCGAAACCGGATTGGTGGTCTGGCTGCCCGGTGCGCTGGCGCTGGAGATATTGGCCGTGTTGGTGAAGGTCAGGTCGCCCGAGATCGGGGCCGTCGCGTTGATGATGAAGGTGATGACGGTATTGGCCGGCGCAAACGGCACGCTCAGTTGAACCACGGGCGCGCTGTAGCTGGTCACACCCATGCTGCCGCTCGATGACACATACGCCACGCCGCTTGGCAGGCTGTCGGTGAT